>JAFVXN010000083.1 GCA_017501125.1 Clostridia bacterium | reverse complement strand
CGGGGACAAATTTTTCCCTAACAGCGCGCAAATCAAACACAGCGAATAGGCATCCGACCTCGTCATCGCACCGCTCGCCACGCCGTACTTTTGCTTATATTTTTTTACCGTTTCGCGATAAAAATACCTCAAAACGTCAATAAACGCGTCCCCCCTGCCTATCACACTAAACGTTCTTTCTCCACGAAGATAGGTGTAAAAATCGGCAAAGGCATTATTTTCATCGGCGATTGCCGCCACTTTTTCTTGAACTTTTTCGATCTCTTTGATAATCTCTTGGCGACGCAAAATTCGATCAGGATATAGATATTCTTCTCTATCTCCTATCCGCTGACGGTATCTTTTTAAGTCAACGATTTCCCTTTCGACCTCTTTTTCTAAGGTTTCCAAGGAGTTATGCGCATCTTCCGTTATCTTTTCGGTATATTTTGCCACGAAAGCCGCACTTTTATAAAAGGCACTCACGTAGCGGTAAAAATACGCGGGATTCTTCGCCTTTTCGCTAGGTAAAACGTACTCGAAGAACTCCTGCGTCTCCAAAATCGCGTTCATTAGCGTGCGGAAAGGTTTGGTGTAATAAAGCCCGCCTTCCGCCCTTTCTTTAATCTCTCCCAAGACAGCGCGCCGAACCCGTTGCGAAGCGTTCTTAATCCCCTCGTAGGCACGCAACTGCGCCTTGCCCGACCGAATAATCGTGCTGATAAATTCCTCGCACTCTTGCCCCGTTAACAGCCCGTAAATGTTGTCGTAGACTTTATCCGTCTTCGCTTTAACGTCCGCGACGAATTTCGGGGAATACACGTACCCTAAGTATTCGATAGGCTCCACCTTAGAAAGATCAATCTTTGCAGACAAATCAATCTTTGCATTTTTCAATAACTGCAAAAAATACTCGTATACGGTCACCGTCTTTACCTTTTCCAACTGTAAAACGGTGGCTAGTTCGTCAATGAAATTATTAAAGGAACTGCTAGGCGTGATGATTAAGACGTCGTGACTTTTTACGTCGTCGTGGTTATACATAAGATAACTCAATCGGTGCAGCAGCACCATCGTCTTCCCACTGCCAGCACAGCCTTGCAGGACGAAATTAGTATCTTCCGGACAAGTGATAATCTCGTATTGCTGCTCCTGAATCGTGCGGATAATATCTTGGACTGCGTTCTCTTCCTTCCTCTTTTTAATAATCTCTCGCAAGAAAGGGTCGAGTACGTTATCCTGCTCCTTATCGCCGATTTCTTCTTCCGTCAAATAATCTTTCAGCGCCAAAAACTCGTTCTTATAGTCAACCAACTTACCTTGTGCGACTTGAATAGCACGGCGCAAAACGACCTTATAATCGTATTCTCCAAAGGAAAAGTTGGCGCAACTTTTTTGATAATATCGTTTCGCGACGGGGGCGCGCCAATCGACGACCTCCAGCCTGACGTCACCCTTCCTGCCGATATAATAACTGTTGTACCCTTCCTTTTCGTCCACCAAATCCATGCGCGCAAAATACGGCTCTTCAAAAAAGGGTCTAAACGACTCGATCGTCTGTTTTTCCGCCAAAATCTCCCCTTCCAAAGCTTTTATCCTTGGATAATCTTTCGCCGACCTATCCGTCGATTTTTCTATCAAATCAACCTTTTCTTGCGCCTCTTTCATACGCTTTTGATGAGGAAAAATCTTTACCACGCGCAACATACGCAAGGTCGCGGCAAGGCGTTCTTCTTCGTAGTGTCGTTGCACTTCGTCGTCTAAAAGGCGCAAAAACCACGCCCGATCCCCATCTTTTTTATGGTCGAGTGCCGTTTGCAATTTTTCCAGCGTCCATTTTTCGCTCATTACGCCTTCCCTCCAACGTACAATCTTAATAATAGCACATTTTTTTCAAAAATGGAAGACTTTTTTCAAAAATTATCTCCTTTTTTGCATAATAAAAGCGCAGGTTTTTCCCACGCTTCCCATAAAAATATTTTGCTATTGTTAATTACATCTTATCGG
>JAFVXN010000082.1 GCA_017501125.1 Clostridia bacterium | reverse complement strand
CGTTCTTTACATAATTTTTTTGCAATTTTATATTGATATCGGTTGCCTTTTTACAAAAAATCGGCTATACTAAATAGGCAAATGAAAATTTTGGAGGATTTATTATGCCTTTAGTGACAACGAAAGAGATGTTTGAAAAAGCATACGCTGGCAAATACGCTATCGGTGCGTTCAACGTCAACAACATGGAAATGATTCAAGCCATCGTCGAGGCGGCAAACGAAGAAAAGTCGCCCGTTATCCTGCAAGTCTCCGCAGGCGCTAGAAAATACGCTAACCCCGTATATCTTAAGCACCTCGTACAAGCAGCCGTAGAGACGGTGGATATCCCTATCGCTATGCACCTTGACCACGGTGCAGATTTCGAGATTTGTAAAGCGTCCATCGACGGCGGCTTTACCTCCGTCATGATCGACGCATCCTCCCACCCTTGGGAAGAAAACATCGCCATCACGAAGAAAGTCGTAGAATACGCACACGACCACGGTGTCGTAGTCGAGGCGGAACTTGGTAAACTCGCGGGTATCGAAGACGACGTCAACGTCGACGCGAAAGACGCGCAATTCACCTCCCCCGACGAAGTTGAGGAATTCACCGCTCGCACGGGTATCGACTCCTTGGCGATCGCTATCGGTACCTCCCACGGCGCGTACAAGTTCAAGCCTGGTCAGGACCCTAAACTCCGCCTTGACATCTTGGAAGAAATCGGCAAACGCCTTCCCAACTTCCCCATCGTCTTGCACGGTGCGTCCTCCGTTCCTCAAGATAAGGTCGCTATCGTCAACAAGTTCGGCGGTCATATGCCCGACGCTATCGGTATCCCCGAAAGCGAACTTAGAAAAGCGGCGCAAATGGCGGTTTGCAAAATCAACATCGACTCCGACCTTCGCGTAGCGTTCACGGCGGCTATCCGTCAACACTTCACCGAACAACCTGGCCACTTCGACCCTCGTCAATACCTCGGCGACGCAAGAGCCATGATGAAGGAAATGGTCAAACACAAGATCGTCAACGTACTTGGTTCCCAAGGCAAAGCGTTCTAATCGACGACAAAAAATTAACCCCGACAACCGTCGGGGTTTTTTGTTGCATTTTTTAGATCATACAATACAAGACGACGTTTGGAAGAAGCACCCCCAACGCGAGCAAAGCAAAAGACGGAGCCGCACAAGCGCCCCCGTCTTTTATTGCGTTTTGTTAGAATTTGATGGAAATTTCACCGTCTTGGAGAAGAATTTTTCTTCCTTCAATCCTGCCTTTTTGCAAGGTGAGCGTGTAGGGATAGCCGCGTTTTTCGAAGGCGACCGTCTTCTCGTCTTTGACCGTCGCGCTCTCCTCAGGTAATCTCGCCGCGTAGTCGTAATCCAGCCAAACGGGAGAATCGGCGCTCACTGTCACCTCGTCCTCGCTGAAGCGCAAAGCGATTTTGCCACCGCCGTGGACGAGCGTCGCCGTCGCCACGCCGTCTTTTTCCTCGTAAATAATGTCCTTCAACGCAACCCTGCCCCCTTCGTCGCAGAAATAGATCCCTGCACGGTGCGGCAATTTCGTCCAGACGAGCCCGTTCATCATAGGCAGGTTGTCGTGGGTGGCGTCGTGGGTGGTCAAAACCCCTTCGACGTAGCGGGACTTATACCCTTCGTCGTAGAGGAACATATCGCGGATACGCACCCCTTCCTCGTCGGCGTATAAGTTGACGCGATAGTTCTTGCAATAGTACCAAACGGATTGTTTCGGTGCGCCCTCGTAATCGCACAGCGCGACCTGCGTAGAGGGTGGCGAGACGTCGTAGGTCTTGGAGAACCACTCGCCCGCCTCGTGCATAAACAGCGCCTCGACCTCACCGCCGTCTATCATCGGCTTTAACGCCTCCATCTGCGCAATCAAGCCGCCTTTTATCCTTTCCCAACCAAAACTATTCTCCTGCCCGACCTGCGCGTAGGCAAAGGACAAGCCGTTGTTTTGGGCGTAGAGGGCATCGAAGTACCACTTGATCCAAGCGGGGTTGTTGCCGCCGATGGGAGAGGGTTTGCCCGTCGCGCCGTCCAGCCAGTAGACGGGCTCGAGTGTGAATACGTCGCCACAGGTAGAGGTCAACTGACCGTCGTACTGATAGATAGGGTCACAGCCGAGCAATCTAAAAGTCGGCACGGGCAACCCGTTTTCTTTGTCCGAAGGACACAGGATATTGTTGCGGCTGGGATAGTACGCCTGATTGTAGTAGCCACCGAACAGCGTGATTCCGTCCGTGCCCCATTGTTCTCTACAAATAGCGTGGCATACGATGCCGTATTTTTTGACGATATAGTCCAGCGAGAATGGATCGATTAGCCACGACGCCATCGTCTTAGGATACGCGCCGAATACCTCTTTATAGGCGCGGAAAACCTCGTCGATAATCAAGACTTTTTCCTCGTCTGGATAGCCGAGCAAATTGTCCACCTCAAGATAGTAATCCCAGTCGTATCTGCCTCGCCAAGTCAGCCCCACTTTTTCGATTAGTTCCTGACAAAGTTCCAGCCACAGCCCCACCTCAATCTGCGGATTTTCGGGGCAAAAAAGGTCTTGATATTCCTTCTTCACGAAAGCATCGTACTGCAAAAGATAGGTCGTCTTATAGCCGTACTTTTTGGTCAAAGCGAGTTGCTCCTTCGTCGTACCCAAAAGGTCCATGGGAAGGCGAGGCTCACTACCTCTTATAAAGTTCATAAAGTTGACGATTTTCTTCATGCGTTCGCCTCCTTTTTCGTTGTCACCATTATAATCTCATTTGGACGGATTGTCAATACGCGCACGCAAAAAAGACGGGCAAAAACCCGTCTTTTTTTGTGCGATATAATCGTTTATTGAACGTCCTCTTCTTGGATAGGCGTCTCCTCTTCGAGAGAGGGTTGCTCTTCGCCTTCTGCTTCGCCCTTTTCGGCTTTTTCCTGCTCCGCTATGTCTGCCTTGAACTGTTCGTTCTGTTCGGGATAAGCGGAGAGCATAGGCTCCACGGCTTTGCCTTTCTTTCTATCGAAATAGTTCTTCGTGATCTTGGCTACGAGCCCACCAAGGAAGATAAGACCGATAAGGTTAGGCAACGCC
The DNA here is from genome assembly GCA_017501125.1 of Clostridia bacterium. GTDB lineage: Bacteria > Bacillota > Clostridia > Christensenellales > Borkfalkiaceae > Scatosoma. The sequence continues at coordinate 11 of JAFVXN010000082.1, read as the reverse complement.
ATAAGACCGTT
>JAFVXN010000081.1 GCA_017501125.1 Clostridia bacterium | reverse complement strand
CGACGTCGGGGACGGGGGATTGTGCAGTCGGCGGTGAGGACGAGGCGCAGGCGGTACTCAACGCGATTCCTCCCACCAACAAAATGCTAAGTATAGCGATACGTATTTTTTTCATAAAGACTCCTTTTGTGCCCGAAGGCAACGATTGATTTTGACGGCAGTCGCCGCCTAAACCATTGTAAAGGAGGGAGAAAAAAGAGACAATAGTGAGGGGTTGGCAGACGAGGGCGGATTTTTCTAGATTGGAAAGGGCTGGCAGAGGGGGCGTAAAAATCTATCAAAAAAAGGAAAATAGACCAAAAACACCCGCCGCGAAGGCTTGCCTTTTTTTCGGGTTTTGTGTATAATGTGAGGAAAAGGAGAGGGCGAAATGGCTACTTTATTGACGGACGTGCATACACATTCTACTTTCTCTCCCGACGGTGTAAGCCCGTTGGAGGAGATGCTCAAGACCGCGTTGGAGCAGGGCGTGGCGTTTTACGGCGTCAGCGAGCACGTCAATTACGATATGTTGGTGGCGGAAGAGGACGGCAGGGTGTACGCAACCGAGCGGCATACGGACGTGGAGGATTATTTCCATACCGCACGCCACTTGCAGGAGGATTACGCAGGCGCGATGAACGTCCTTGTCGGTGCGGAATTCGGCTACGCTGACGACGCACGCGTGAGTGCCATGTACAAGGCGCTGATTGAAAAATATCGCCCCGACTTTATCGTCAACAGTATTCATACGATAGACGGGGTGGATTATTGGTGCGGCTCTACTTTTTATAAGGAAGAAAAGGGCGAGCGAGTAGAGCGTGACAAGGCGGAGACGTATAAGGAATATTTAGCGCTGCTTCTTCGTAGCGTGCAGGCAGATTACGACTACGATATCGTCGGTCATATCGGGTATCCCACCCGCTACGCGCCGTACGCGGATAAATCGATGCCGTATAAGGAATACGCGCAAGAGATAGACGCCGTTTTGAGGGAGATTATCGCTCGTGGCAAGATTCTCGAAGTCAACGCTTCGGGGGATAGCCCGTTGCCGAATAGGGACGTTTTGGAGCGGTATTACGCCCTTGGCGGCAGAGAGATTTCTTACGCGTCCGACGCGCACGCGACCACGCGCATTATGAAGGGGCGAGACAAGGTGATTGATATGCTCAAAGAGATAGGGTTTACCTATATCACCGTGCCCTGCAAAGGCGAAAAAATCAAAGTGGAGATATAACGGTGTCAAAACTTGATCTTCTAAAATTTTTACAAACCTACGGCGAAGACGTGTAACTTGCCGATTTTTCGCCCGAACAATTACAGCAATACATCGACGAAATGTCGCAAAAAGGGGAACTTCCCTTATCGCCTGAGGCGTTCAAAGAGGCGTACTTTGCCTATTACGACGACGTCAAGGATAAGACCCTCAAAAAACAGGACTGGTAACTCTGCCTATAAAATGCTTCGCAATACGGCGGTGTAACTCGCTTACATACTATCGGTATGCGCGCTCGTTACGCCTTGTCTTGCTCGTATTTTCCTACGGCAGGAGGCGAAAACGTCCATTGGGCGTTAATTAATAGAGAAAAATAAAAACCGAAGCGGTTAGGCTTCGGTTTTTTCTGTTTTTTCAAGGATTTTTATATCGGGTTCTTCCGTCTCTTCTTCGTCTTGGGACGATATAGGCGGCTCGCTGACGGCGATTTCCTCCTGTTCGTTTTCGCTCGTTTGTTCTACGATTTCGTCGACGACGTCATCGATGATTTCGCCCACGATTTCGTCCACGGGCTGATTTTCAATCTCCCTTTCGAGGGCTTGCCGTGCCATAATTTCCGCGGCTTCCTCGTCGGTGATGGGGATAGCGAGGACTCTACCCGTCAGTTTGCATTTTATTTTGGTGAAGAACCTCTTGGTGCTTTGGATAGGGTGCACGTTGGAGTTTTGCATCTTCGTCTTAATCGCGCCGATTGCCTTTTTCGTCTGTCTCGTGATGATAAAGACGAGCAGTTCGAAGACGAGTTGCAAGACGAAGGTCGTAATCATAAAGGCGCACATTAAGACGGAGGCGATGGTCGCCCTTCCCGTGAGGAAGAAAATACCGTAGACCATCACGCCGATGGTGTAGAGTTTGACCAGCCGTTTGCACCACTTAAAGATAGTGTTTGCGATTTTACTGTGTTTCTTCGCGTCCATGTCCCTGCCGAATTTCGTCAAGATGACGAAGAAGATAAAATAGGACACGGCGACGGACAAGAGGATAATGTTGGCGATTTTCTCCCCTTCCGTCTTGACGACGCAGGTGTAGATGAGGAAGCCGATATAGACGAGTTGCGTGAGCAGACCGAAAAAGTAGGCGATTAGTTTGACGATATGTAAGGTTTTGAGTAGTGCCTCTTTGGCGGTGGGTTTGCCCATACGGCTCTCCTTTTTTTTTTTGGATTATTTTTTGCGTGCGGTGGCGATTTCTTCCACGGCGTCAGGGGTTTCTTTTTTTGCACGTTTTTCTAGGCGCTTTGCCAGTTTTTCCGCCTTGCGCCTTTCCTTGTCCTCTTGCTTTTGGCGTTTCCGCTCCTGTTTCCTGTCCTCTTGCTTTTCTCGGCGCGTCTCCATTTCCTTTTCGACGAGCGGGGCTAAAATTTCGAGGTTTTTCTCGTCCAACTCACTGACGAAAGGCTCGGGTTCCGTCTCCTCTCCCTTCAGTTTTTTGAAGAAATTACCGCTTTTGCGGACGGTCTCCGAGATCAGTTTGATGTCGTGCGTAATCGCCGTGATAAAGATGGACAGCCGCTTTTCAACGATATATAGTAATATATCGAAGACGATCTGTAAGACGAAGACGACGACCATCAGTACGGCGAAGACGACGGCGAAAGGGTTGACGGCAGTCACCGTCTGGAAAACGCCGTATATCATCACGCCGAGGGTATAGACCTTGATGAGCCTTTTGCACCAAGTAAAGATTTTCTTGACGATCTTGCCCCGTTTTTGTGCGTCGATATCCTTGCCGCATTTGGTCAGGATTAAAAAGAAGACGAGGTAGGCGGAAGAAAGAAGAAAAAGTAGGCTATTGATAATTAGGTTGACGTCGGGGGAGAGCGCCGCTGCAATCACGGCGTAGACGAGATAGATAAGGTAGACGACTTGCAGGACGAGCGAAGTGATATAAGAGATATTCTTGCAGTCTTTCACCGTCTTGCGGTACGCCGCCATCGTATAGTCGAACACGTCTTTCTCCTCCTTTTTTCTTTCTATTATACAATAAATTCTATAAAAAGTAAATAGTAAAAAAAGGAAAAACGGGCAAGTTTGCCCGTTTTTGTAAAACTAAATTAGTCGACGCTAAAAAGCAGGTCGCAATAGGTGGGGAAGGGCCAATGATTTTTGGCGCAAAGGCTTTCCATAAGGTCGGCGTGCGTACGTACCGTCTCCATATCGGGCACGACGACGTGCGCGGTGCGGAGGGCGGCGGTCATTTCGTCCTTAGGCATATCCTTGAGGTCGCTGGCGAGTTTATCGACGGCGAGCATCATATTCTCGTTGGCGGTGGCGAGCGTCTTAATCAGTTCTTCCTCTTTTGCGCAGGGCAGGGACGAGAAAAGGCTCTTTTTAGCCGAGAGTGCGTTGCAAAGTTCCGTGACGTATCTTTCGACGGCGGGATAGATTTTTTTCGTCGCGATGTCAATCATGGTCAGCGCCTCGACGTTGACCGTCTTGACGTAGTTTTCCAGTTGAATATTCGCCCTTGCGATTGCCTCGTTGCGGGTGTATACCCCTTGACGGACGAAGACGTCGACGTTCTCCTTTTTGAAGAATTCCGCCACGGCGTCCGCGGTGTTTTTGTGGTTGAGTAGCCCGCGCCTTTCCGCCTCAGCCTCCCACTCAGGACCGTAGCCGTTGTAGTTGAAGATGATGCGGTAGTGTTTTTTGAACAACTTTTCGGTGTAGGCGGTCACCGTACTTTCGAAGTCGGCACCTTCCGCTTTCAAGGCTTTTTCTAATTTGTCTGCGGCGTCGTCGAAGGCTTCGGCGACGATGGTGTTGAGCACGACGTTGGGGTCGGCTACGGACGCCGACGAGCCGAGCATACGGAACTCGAACTTATTGCCCGTAAACGCAAAGGGCGAGGTGCGGTTTCTGTCCGTAGAATCGATGGGGAAGATAGGGCTTTCGGGTACGCCGATAGACCCTTTTACCGCTTTGTGCGGCGTGTAGTTTTTACCGAAGACGATACTGTCGACGATTTCGCCGAGTTCGTCGCCGAGGTATACGGAGATGATGGCAGGGGGCGCTTCGCCACCGCCGAGTCGGTGGTCGTTGCCAGCCGACGCCACGCACGCACGCAAGACGCCTTGATACTTATCCACCGCCTTGATGACGCAGGCGAGGATAAGCATGAACAACTTGTTGCTTTCAGGATGTTCGCCAGGGTCGAGCAAGTTCATGCCCGTGGTCGAGAGGGACCAGTTGCTGTGCTTGCCGCTGCCGTTGATGCCACGGAAGGGCTTTTCGTGTAAGAGACAGGCGAGTCCGTGCCTTGCCGCCACCTTTTTCATTACTTCCATCGTCAACTGGTTGGTGTCGACGGCGACGTTGGTGGTGGTGAAGATGGGCGCGAGTTCGTGCTGAGCAGGTGCCGCCTCGTTGTGTTTGGATTTAGAGAGAACGCCGTATTTCCACAGCGTTTCGTCGAGGTCGGTCATGAACGCCGCTACGCGCGTTTTGAGCGCCCCGAAATAGTGGTCGTCCATCTCCTGCCCCTTGGGTGCGCGCGCCCCGAAAAGGGTACGCCCCGTGAGCACGATATCCTCTCTCGCTTCGTACATGGCTTTGTCTATCAAGAAATATTCCTGTTCGGGCCCTACCGTGGTGTTGACTTTGGCGGGCTCGATAGCGAACAATTTCAGCAGTTTTTTTGCCGCGCGGTCAATCGCCGTCATGGATTTTAAGAGAGGCGCCTTCTTGTCCAGCGTTTCGCCCGTGTAGGAGACGAAGATGGTCGGGATATAGAGGGTCCCCTCCTTGACGAAAGCAGGAGAAGTGGGGTCCCAAGCGGTGTAGCCGCGCGCCCTTTCCGTGGCACGAGACCCGCCCGAAGGGAAGGAAGACGCGTCGGGTTCGCCGACGATCAGCGACTTACCCGTGAGTTGCATAATGACGGCGTCGCCGCCGACGGGCTCGATAAAACTGTCGTGTTTTTCCGCCGTCAGGTTGGTTAAAGGTTGGAACCAATGGGTGTAGTGGGTCGCGCCTTTGGACAGCGCCCAGTCCTTCATGGCGTTGGCGACGGAATCGGCAATCGACATATCAATCGTCTCGCCTGCATCAATCGTCCTACGCAAGGACCTGTATACGTCGCGGGGCAGGGTGCTGCGCATTACGACGTCGTTGAATACGTTCAAGCCGAAATGTTCGGGTACGTTCATAACTATCTCTCCTTCCTCTCCCGTTTTCCGTGCGGAAGATAGGACAATTATAGGCGAAAACGCAAAAAAAGGCAACTCATTTTTCACGCTTTTTGCCAAAAAACGCCCTTTTGATAAAAAATGCGCCAAAAACGGCGTTTTGCTTGATTAAATAAACCAAAAACAGGCAAATAACAAAACAAATAAGGCTTATAACTTTATAAAACAATGTTTGGTGCGGTTCCAAACCTCGAGATATTGACAAATATAGGGCGTAAAGGCTATAATAAAAGGGCTATGAAAACCAATTTTGACGAAAAAATGCAAGAAATTGCCAGAGCGGCGAAAAATCGGCGGAAACTTTTGCTTCACAGTTGTTGTGCGCCCTGTTCTTCGGCGTGTTTGGAGCGTATCGCCGAGGATTTTCAAGTGACCGTCCTCTACTACAACCCCAATATCGACGACGAGGGGGAGTATGCAAAGAGAAAGGCGG
>JAFVXN010000080.1 GCA_017501125.1 Clostridia bacterium | reverse complement strand
TCCTATTAATCGGGTTGCAGGTGGTGGATTTTCACGCCTATAAGAAACCGCAGGGCAAGACGGCAACTATCTTGAAGGAATTCAAAAGCGAGGGTTCGTTTTCTCTCGGCAGGGTAGAGTACGGCTTGTATAGCGTTATGGCGATTTTCGCCTTCGTCTTCTTCGGGGCAGGGCTCTGCGCGACTAGCGCGATGGAGAACGCCTTATACGACGGCAAATTCGTTTTCCTTTGGCTTTGGGTTATGTTCCTGCCTATGGTAGACGTGCTCTATCTCGTTATCAAACCAGAAAGACGGCTGAAAAAACGCTGGCAAAAGTGGCTGGCAGGTGGCTCCGTCCTCTTGCTCAATCTGCTTTTCGGCGTATTGTTCTGGATATTTGAGGTCGTCTATCCCGATTTCGTCATTCACGTCGGCAAGCCCTTATTCGTCATCACCTTCTCCGTATCCTTGCCCATCGAGCCGTTGGTGATACTTTCGATGATGGCAATCACAATCGTAATTTGCGTGATAAAAGGGATAAGGACGTTGGTTAAAAAGGAAAAAGCGGTCGAGTAATCGAAAATACGACAAAAAAGACTTCCACCAAAGGAAGTCTTTTTATTGTTCTCGTATCGTCTTATCTTAGCAAAATTCGTCCGCGATGGGGTTCAGGACAAAGTCCTTAATATCCGCGTCTACGCTCTCTGCCAGCCAGCATTTTACGAACAGCGCGGCACGCGCAATCGGGAGCGGAATCAAAGAGAGGGCATGGAACGCCGTCGCGCTCTCGTAAGTCTTTTCCCTTGTTGCACCCGACACGAAGAGGGGTACGCCCTTCTCTTTTGCTCGACGGCAAAAATCTTTGAGGGCAGGGGATTCCACGTCTAGCGTAGCGGAGTGGTAGGGGCTAAAAATCACGGCGGAATACTTATCGATATCGTAGCCGTACCCGTCTTCGGGGTGGCACGGGATTATCAGCACGCGTGGCGTCTTGCAATAGGTGCAAAAGACGGGCGTCGATGCGTTGGATATCGCAAGTCCCGTGAAAGAAAGGGTGCCTTGTTGGTTGTCGATGAGGGCGTAGGGCGCGTCGTTGATGCTGAATAGGTCCACGCCGTTTTCGACGTAGCCCAAAAGGCGGGTGGCGAGGTGAATTTGCACCTGCGTTTCCGTTCGGTTTTGATAGGCGATATACGTTTTCGGGGGCGGGTTGCTCTGGATAAAGCGCACGGCGGCGCGGAAGTTTTCCAGCCCGTTGCTACGCCGATCGCTCAAAGGATAGGCGGCGGACACGAAGAGGATAGGGAGGCGTTTTTCGACGGAGAAATCCACCGCCGCGGCGGTGTAGTGCAAGGTGTCCGTACCGTGCGTGACGATAACGCCGTCAAAATCTCCCTTTTGTGCCTGTTGCAGGCGGGAGATAAGCGTGTTGACCCGTTCCGCCGACAGGTTTTCGCTCAGGATCGTGTAGGGGGAAAGGGTGGTGAATTGTACGCCGTCCCCCTCTGCTTTTTTATAGAGGGAGAGTAGGTTTTTGACGGCGCCTTCCACGGGGGAGATGACGTCGCCGATTTGGTCGCTACCGATGGTACCGCCCGTAAAAAGGACGAGGATTTTCATACGCCCTCCTTGTCGATAGTCGTCGTGGGGTTCGCCTCGTCTTTTTTATCCGCGAATTCGGCAAAGAGTAGGCAGGCGGAGTAGAAAAAGGCGGGGCCGATATTGAAGAGGTGGCAATCGAGCATACTCATAAGGAGGAGTAGCAGGACGCCGATGCCGATAAAGGTCTTAAAGAGGCTGGGCGACTTAAAGAAGAGCAGAACGGTCTGTACCCGATGAAAGAGGTAGGCGATAAGCCCCACCACGCCACAGGACGCCAGCAGTTGGATAAAGGTGTTGTGCCAACGAGGCGGGAAGAAGCCGTTAAAGCCTTGCAACGTCGCAAAGGCACCAGGCTGATAGCCTTGGGGGTAGAAGGTCTCGCCAAAGACGGGATATTTCAAAAACACGTTCAACCCTTCGCCGTAGATTTCGAATCGCTTAGCGTCGTTAAACAATCCCAAAAAGCCGCCGTAATCGTTGCCCGTGCCTGCGGGTCTTCCTATATAGTCGGGGGAGATGTCGGGGTTGCCACCGTTGAAGATGAGGGGTAATTTGGCAAATAACGCACCCAGGTATTCGTGGAAGATAATACAAAGCACTGCCAAGGCGGTAAGCAACGCGCCCGTCGTGATAAAGAAAGGCAGTTTTTCTTTCGTCTTGATTGCGGTGAGGATATATCCGCCGACGAAGCCCAACGCAACCACCACGGAGGAGGAGCGGGAGCAGGAGAAGAAGACGGCGGCGGTCAAAAGCGAGGCAGGAATCAACAGTAAAAAGCCGCGCTTGTATTGCAAGGAGAGATAGAAGGCGAAGGGTACGGCGAGGGTAATCATCGCACCGATATTGTTATAGTTGCCCCAGCCGGTATAGATTAGACTTCTATCGATGGTGCCGTCCGTGACGATTCCGCAAAAGATAAAGAGGGAGAACATCTCCAAGGCGACGAGCACGCCCACGATAAGTATCGCCCAAGCAAAGTAATTTTTATCCCTCTTTTCCCAGTTAACGGTGGCGCTGAAAAAGAAATAAATCAGCCCGAAGCCTAAGGCTTGCAACAGGGCGAAAAAGAGGTTCTTCCACGCAAGGTCAAGATAACCTGCGCTACCTATCCCCGAGAGAAAGAAAGCCGTCGCGAGGGCGGCAAACCCTAAGGCAAGTTTCCGCTTTTTAGTGAACAATCGCTTAAAGCCCATCTTTTTGTCCAACCCGACGCGCAAGAGGAGCGCCGTCACGGCAACCGCCGCAAGGATGAGGATTGCAATCCCCGTCCCACCGTAGTAGAGGGAGAATTCTATTCTAGCAGGGTTATTTTCGGGCGCGGAGGCGACGTAGCAGAACAAGAAGAGGGGGATAATCGTATAAAAATCTTCGCCGAAAAGACAGACGTAGAGGACGTATGCGACGACGACGGAATAGACGAGGAGTTCGAGGGAGAAAAGATACCCTACGAGGGTCAGCAACGCAAAAAAAGACAAACCGATAGGCGAGGCGCACCATTTGTTGACGGTGGCGATCGGTTTGCTTTCACGCGCGGCTATAAACCGCTGCAAAAAGGTTGTTTTTTGCGTGTTCTCCATAAAAATCCCCGTTCGTATAGTTAGAACTTAAATGTGTCTTTCAGCGTACTCCATTTTTGGTCTTTGTCGCTCAAATTCAACGGCGTGCCGTCCGCCATGGCGTACCCTTCGGCGCTCGCCGAGCCGCCGTACGAGCCGACGACGTCAGGCCACTCGATGCCGATAGAGGGGTCGTTCCACGCGAGCCCGCCTTCGTCGCCAGGGTGATAAAAATCGGTGACCTTGTAGCAAAATTCCGCGCTGTCACTCAGCACCAAAAAACCGTGCGCAAAGCCTTCGGAGATATAGAACTGTTTTTTATTTTCCTTGGACAGTTCAACGCCGAACCATTTTCCGTAAGTGGGGCTGTCGGCGCGCAAATCGACGGCGACGTCAAAGACTTTCCCTTCGATTACGCGGACGAGTTTGCCCTGCGGGAATTGCTTTTGGAAGTGCAATCCGCGCAACACGCCCTTGACGCTCATAGACTGGTTGTCTTGGACGAAGACCATATTGAGACCTGCCTCCTGCATGTCCTTTTGGTTGTAGGTCTCCATAAAATAGCCGCGGTTGTCGCCGTGGACGGTGGGTTCGATGACGTATAAGCCTTCAATCGGCGTTTTCGTGACGGTAATTTGTCCCATATCAGTTCACCTTTTGTAAAAATCTATGCAGGGCGTCTTGCCAAGTGGGCAATCGTTCGAACCCTGCCTCGCTGAGTTTTTCTTTGTCTAAGCGGCTGTTGAAAGGGCGTTTTGCTTTGGAGACGCCGTATTCCGCCGTCGTCACGGGCACGACTTTCGTCGCGTAGCCTGCTTGACGGAAGATTTCACACGCGAACTCGTACCACGAGATATACCCGCCTTCGTTGGTGGCGTGGTAGTAGCCGTATTTTTCGGTCTCTATCATATCCACCAAAAGCCTAGCGAGGTCGAAGGTGTAGGTGGGCGTGCCGACTTGGTCGCATACCACGCGCAACGTATCGTATTTTTTGCCGAGGTTGAGCATGGTCTTGATGAAGTTGTTGCCGTTTTCGCCGAACACCCACGCGATACGGACGATAAAGTACTTATCGAGGGTGGAGGAAACGGCAAGTTCCCCTTCCAGTTTCGTCTGCCCGTAATGGTTGAGAGGGGCGTACGCCTTGCAGTCGGGCGTCCAAGCGGTTTCGCCCGTGCCGTCGAAGACGTAGTCGGTGCTGATGTACGCCATCTTAGCGCCGATCGCTTTGCACGCGTCCGCTATATAGCCCGTACCCAAAGCGTTGATGGCGCGCACCTTGTCTTTTTTGTCCTCGTCTTCCGCCATATCCACCGCCGTCCAAGCCGCACAGTGCACGACTGCGTCGGGACGCACGGAAAGGATAGTGCTACGCACCGCTTGTTCGTCGGTGATATCCATTTCCTCGATATCCACGCCGACGGCGATGTGTCCGCGTTGATTCAATTCGTTTACGACGTCGTAGCCGAGTTGACCTTTGACGCCAGTCACTAATACTTTCATAGTCTACCGCTTATGCCTTTTTGCCTTCTTTGAGGCGCTGTCCGTACATATTTTCGAAGTAGTGCATATACTCGCCCGAGAGGATATTTTGCCACCAGTCTTTGTTGTCGAGGTACCAAGCAATCGTCTTCTTGATGCCGTCTTTGAACATCGTCTCAGGCAACCAGCCGAGTTCCGCGTGGATTTGGGCAGGGTCGATGGCGTAGCGCAGGTCGTGTCCCTTCCTATCGGTGACGAAGGTGATAAGGCTCTCGTCTTTGCCCAGCGCCTCGACGATGAGTTTGACGATGTCAATATTTTGCATTTCGTTGTGACCGCCGATGTTGTATACTTCGCCGACCTTGCCTTTGCGGATGATGAGGTCAATCGC
>JAFVXN010000079.1 GCA_017501125.1 Clostridia bacterium | reverse complement strand
GGATACATACCTTGGGACGACGATATCGACGTCGCGATGATGCGAGAGGATTACGAAATCTTCTTAAAAGAAGGGCAATCCCTCCTCAAAGACGGGTATTTTTTGCAGACTTTCGACACGGACGGATTCGTCATCTGGACGCTGATGATGATTTTTGCGACGGTGGCGCTGGTTTGGGCGGCGCACCACAAGAACCTCGTGCGTATCTTTGCAGGGGAGGAGCACGCCACCTCCTTCTTCAAAAAGAAGAAAAAGAAGGCGTAATATATCAACCCAAAAGGAGAAAACCTTGAAAATAACAGTAGTGGGTACGGGATATGTCGGGATGTCGTTGGCGGTGCTTTTGGCGCAACAGCACGAGGTGGTCGCCGTGGATATCGCCTCGCAAAAGGTGGAGGCAATCAACCGCCGTCAATCCCCCATCCGTGACAACGAAATAGAAGAGTATTTATCCAAAAAGCCTTTGCGCTTGACAGCGACAACGGACGGGGCGAAAGCCTATCAAGACGCCCGTTTTGTCGTAGTGGCAACGCCGACGAATTACGACGAGGAAAGCCACTTTTTCGACACCTCTGCGGTGGAAAGCGTCTTACGAGAGGTGACGGCCATCAACCCCGAGGCGTACATTGTCATTAAGTCGACGGTGCCTATCGGGTATACTGTGTCGGCGCAAAAAGCAATCGGCAACCCTCGCCTCCTGTTCTCTCCCGAGTTTTTACGAGAGGGGAAGGCGCTGTATGATAACTTATATCCTTCGCGCATCATAGTGGGCGTGGACGAGCAGAACGCAGAGGCGGTAGCCGCCGCGCGTGAGTTTGCCTCCCTTTTACAAGAGGGAGCATTGAAAAAAGACATCCCCACGCTGCTGATGGGATATACGGAGGCGGAATCGGTAAAACTGTTCGCCAACACCTACCTTGCCCTGCGCGTCGCCTTTTTTAACGAATTAGACACCTACGCCGAGATGAAAGGGCTGGATAGCAAAAAGGTGATAGACGGGATATGCTTGGATGGGCGGATAGGGGATTATTACAACAACCCCTCCTTTGGCTACGGTGGCTATTGCCTGCCCAAGGATACGAAACAGTTGCTTGCCAACTACCGTGACATCCCCGAAAAACTCATTGAGGCGATAGTCTTGGCGAATCAAATTCGCAAGCAATTTGTCGCAGACAGGGTGTACGAAAGGGCGTGCCAAAGAGGGACACCCCCGATTATCGGGATTTTCCGCCTGACCATGAAAGCAAACTCCGACAATTTCCGACAAAGTTCGGTGCAAGGGGTGATTGCGAGGCTGAAGGAGCGTGGCGCAAGGGTAGTTATCTATGAGCCTACGCTGACCACCGATAGTTGGTTTGACTGTGAGGTGGAAAGGGATTTGGATAAGTTCAAGGCGGTGTCGCAAGTGATTGTCGCCAACCGTTTTGAGGCATGCCTGCAAGATGTGGCGGACAAAATCTACACCCGTGACTTGTATTTTAGAGACTAATAGGAAAAAAGATGAAGAAAGTACTTATTTTATCAGGTAGCCCGAGAAAGGGGAACAGCGACGCTCTTTGCGACGCCTTTTTAAAAGGGGCAATTGAGGCTGGGCACGAAGTGGAAAAAATCCGTGTGGCGGAGAAAAAAGTGCATTATTGCACGGGTTGCTATGTCTGTAAGCAAACGGGCGGCAACTGCGTCTATCAAGACGACATGGGGGAGATTTTGCAAAAAATCATTGCGGCGGATGTGATTGCGCTGGCAAGCCCCGTTTATTTTTATTCCATTTGCGCGCAGTTGAAGACGGTGCTGGATAGGACGGTGGCAAGATGGACGGAGATAAAAAACAAGCAGTTCTATTTCCTCGTCACGGCGGCGGAGGACGAAGAAGGCACGGCGGATACGACGCTTGCCTGCATGCGTGGCTTTATGGATTGTTGTGACGATAGCAAAGAGATGGGCGTGGTAGAGGGCTTAGGCGTCTACGAACTTGGCGAGATGGCGCAAAAGGGAGAAAAATTCCTGCAAGAGGCGTACACGCTTGGCAAAAATATCCGATAAAGAGTGGCTTATGAAGATTGTACACATTGCGCCCAGCGCTCCTTACAATGAGGGCTGGGGGTATCAAGAAAACTTATTGACGAAGTATCACCAAAAACTCGGCAACGAGGTGACGCTGATTATTTCGACCTTTTTTCATCAAGACGGAAAAATCGTAGAGGGGGGCGAGGAGGATTATGTCAACGCTGACGGCGTGCGTATCATCCGCCTCTTCCGCAAGAAATACCTCACACGCGCCTTGACGAATATGCACTCTGAGATGCGTGTGTATCCTATCTTAGAGGAGATTCGCCCCGACTATATCTTTTTCCACGGCTTGCATAGCACCACTTTTTATCAGGTCGTCCGCTACAAAAAGAAGATAAACCCTGCGTGCGTCGTGGTGCAAGACAATCACTTGGACTACAATATCGGCACAAAATGCGAGACAATAAAGGAGAAGGTCAAGTGTGCTTTTTATCGCTATCATCTTCGCCGTACGGTGAGATTTGTCGATAAAATTTACGGGGTCACCCCGTGGAGAAAGGCGTATGCAGAGGACTATTTTGCGGCGCCAAAAGACAAGACGGATGTGCTGATAATGGGCGCGGATGATGAGAAAATTCGCTTTGATTTGCAGGCGGAGCGGCGCAAAGAAATCAGAGAGAAATACGGGGTAAAAGAGGACGAGTTTTTTGTTGTCACAGGCGGAAAACTGGACGAAAAGAAAAAAGTACGCTTGCTTATGCAAGCGTGTAAGCATTTGCCCAAGGTAAAATTGCTTATTTTTGGTAGTGTACCCAACGAGGAAAAAGAGGCGTTTGGCAAGTTGCTTTCTACTTGTAGCAACGCCACCTATATCGGCTGGATTCCTGCAGGTAGTGTGTACGACTAGTTCTTTGCGGCGGACTTAATCGCCTTCCCTGGGCAGCACTCCGTCCTTTGGGAGCAAGCCTGCGCTTCCCGTACCCCCTGCGCCTTTGCAAGATGGGAGGGGATGGAGCATGTGGACAACGGTGGCAATAGCCTGTTTGTGGATACGCCTACCGTCGAGGCTTGGCAGGAGAGTATCGCGCGGCTGATTGCAGACGAGGACGCCTATGCGCAGATGCAAAAGGCAGCGAGGGAAAAGACGGAGATATATTTGTATAGCAATATCGCCAGAAAATCCCTTGCGGATGTAGGGAAAGCATAAAAGAGTTGAAAAAAGTACGCTGTGAAAGCGTACTTTTTTATATGATTTCCAGTTGTTCGGTTTCGTGTCGTTTGGCTTTTCGTAGCCAGTCTTCTGCGGAAAGGGTAAGACAATCCGCAAGGTCGAAGAGATATACGGGTACTTGTTTTCTTTTGGCGTAGCGGACGGTATTGAAGGTGCCGCCCTTTTTTTCGCCACTGACGAAGGCGATTACGAGGTCGGCGGCGTCCACCATATATTCGTTGCGCCGTTGCATACACCAAGGCGTGTACTCCTGCCCGACGCATACGACGAGGGAGGAAGATTGCACCCCTTCGTGCCGTTTTTTAT
>JAFVXN010000008.1 GCA_017501125.1 Clostridia bacterium | reverse complement strand
ATGCGAGAGGCGGCATCTTCGGGTTGACGCGCGGCACGAAAATCGAGCATATCGTAAGGGCGGCACAGGAGTCGATTGCCTACCAGTCCGCGGAACTCGTTTTTGCGATGGAGGCGGACACGGGTGCCACCATGTCCTCGTTGAAGGTGGACGGGGGTGCGTCTAGGGACTCCTTTTTGATGGGTTTTCAGGCGGATATATTAGGCGCGGAGGTCGTAAGACCCGAGTCGGTGGAAAGTACGGCTTTGGGTGCGGCGGCGCTTGCAGGGCTGACCGTGGGCGTATGGCAATCGCGTGAGGATTTAGAAAAATTGTATACGACGTCGCAAAGATATTTGCCGACGATGTCGAAAGACGAAAAGGATAAAAAAATAAAAAATTGGCGTAGATGCGTAGGGCTCACGAAGGGCTTTGCCGCGCCTGAAAAATAAAGGAGATAATTATGCAAATGAACAATCGTTTCGGGGTGATGCTGGATATGTCCAGAAACGCGGTGATGAAGGTGGATGAGATTAAAAAATTCGCCAAGACCTTAAAAGCAATGGGGTACAATATGATTCAGTTGTACACCGAAGATACCTACGAGGTAGACGGGGAGCCGTACTTTGGGTATTTGCGTGGCAGATACACGCAGGAAGAACTCAAAGAGGTCGTTGACTTTTGCGAAGGGCTGGATATGGAGGTTATCCCCTGCATCCAGACGCTTGCGCACCTCAATCAAATCTTCCGCTGGAAGACGTATTATTCGGAGGTGCTTGATTGCAACGACATCTTGCTCGTCGACGACGATAAGACGTACGCGCTGATTGACAATATGTTCAAATCCCTCCGTAAGTGCTTCACGAGCGAATACGTTCATATCGGCATGGACGAAGCGCATATGCTCGGGCTTGGCAAGTACTTAGAAAAACACGGACCGGAGCGTCGTTTCGACATTCTTTTGCGCCACTTGCAAAAGGTGTGCGATATCGCTAAAAAATACGGTTTCAAGCCTCTTATGTGGTCGGATATGTTCTTCCGCTTAGAGCATCAGGGCGAATATTACGGTAAGGGGCTCACGGTCAGCCCTGACGTTCGCGCGCTCGTGCCCAAAGAGGTGGGGCTCGTCTACTGGGACTACTATCACGACGAAAAAGATATGTACGACAATATGATTGCCACGCATCAGGAATTCGACAACGAAGTATGGTTTGCGGGCGGTGCGTGGACGTGGAGCGGTTTTGCTTCGGGCAACGTTAAGACGCTTGCGACGATGTTCCCTGCGATGCAGTCGTGCAAAGAAAAGGGCGTCAACAACATCTTTATTACCATGTGGGGGGATAACGGTAAGGAGTGCTCCTTCTATTCCGTCCTGCCTTCGCTGTACGCGATTCGTCGCGCATACGAAGGGGAGGAAGATATGGAGAAAATCAAGGCGGGGTTCTTCGAAATTACGGGCGAAAAATTCGACGATTTGATGCTTCTCGACGCCGCTAACCACATTAACGGCAAGAAAGATTGTATGTACAACGTCGCAAAACACGCTCTTTACAGCGACCCTTTTAACGGCTACTTGGACGTTTCTTTCACGAGTGCGGAGTTGGCTAAGGAATACTACGTTGACCTCGCTAAAAAGTTGGAGACGGCGGCAAAGACGAGCAAGTACGGCTATATCTTGAACTGCCATGCAAAACTTTGCAAGGCGTTAGAGGTCAAATACGACTTGGGCGTACGCACGCGCTCTGCTTACCAAGCGGAAGACAAGAAGGCACTCAAAGCAGTTGTTAAGGACTATGCAAAGGCTGAAAAGGCGATAGAGGCTTTCTACGACGCGTTCAAGATTGTGTGGTTCACCGAGAATAAGCCTCACGGCTTCGACGTCCAAGATCTTCGCCT
>JAFVXN010000078.1 GCA_017501125.1 Clostridia bacterium | reverse complement strand
CTCCCCTATCGCGACGCTGGAAAGATTTAGTGAGGCGACGGCGCGCTCTTTACACGGTTTAAGCGGAAAACTTGCTGTCATCACGGACACGGACGAGATTTTGTACGCCTGCGGCGAGGGCAAAAAGGACTTCGTCGGCAAACGCATTTCGGACGACCTTGACAAGGTGCTTAAAGACAGGCGCAGTTATATGGCAAACGCCGCCGAAGGGGGCACTATCCTGCCTATCACGATCGAGAAGGAGTCGGGTGTCTTTGCGCAAATCGTCGTGCCTATTATTATGAATGGCGATTGCTTGGGTGCGGTGGTTCTCCTTTCTAAGACGGAAGGGGAACGGATGGGCGCTGGCGAAGAAAACCTCGCCAAACTCACCGCCGACATCTTGTCCAATCAATTTGAATAAAAAAGGCGGGCTTCCTAAGAAGTCCGTCTTTTACTTATTGCTTATTTTGAGGATCTTTTTTCGCCTGACAGCCTGGGCAGGAGGCACAGTCGCCGCAACAGGTTTTTCCCTTTTTTTTGTTGATGATCGTCACCGTGACGACGCCAACGACTGCCGCCGCCGCAAGTACTATGATCAAGATATCGATAGGTGACATATTTTTATCCCCTTTTATTTTACCTCTTTTTTCTTAGCGATTTTGTTGTACAGGACGATACCGACTATCGCGATAGCCGCTACCGCCGCCCAAATGAACGCCGTCCACCACCAAGAACCTATCGTATATACGATACTGCCTACGATGAAAGAAGTCGCTACCCAGAACACGAGCGTCCAGTTAAATTTCTTTTGCGTGAGTTCCCCTTTCGCCGAAGCCACCGCCGCAAAGCAAGGGATCGTCGTCATATTAAACATAATAAAGGAGAGCAACGCAGGTACGGTGACCTTCGTCGCCTCGACCATGGTGACCACTTCGTCTACGCCCGTTTCGCTAGCCACGATACCGCCGGCGACGCACGCCGCAAGTGCCCCGAAGGTTGCGATGACGTTTTCTTTCGCGATCAAACCCGTGATCGCCGCCACCGCGAACACCCAGCCGTGAGAGCCGAGTTGCGAACCGAAACCAAGCGGCGTAAAGATAGGCTGTATAAACATACCGATAGAGCCAAGGATGGATTCGTCCATGCGCAGGTTGAGCATTTCGCCGTCCACGTCCGCCATCAGGAATTCCCATTTCCAAGAGAAGTTGGAGAGCAACCAAACGACGATACAGGACACCAAAATCACCGTGAACGCCTTTTGGACGTAGTGCTTGAGTTTATCCCAAAGGTGGAGCATCAAGTTTTTAAATCTAGGCATGTGGTAAGTGGGTAACTCCATGACGAAGGGAGGCGTTTTGCCGCGCATCGTCGTCGAACGCATGAGGAGCAGAGAAATTACCGCTACTATCATCCCAAGCAGGTACATACCGTACACGATTAAGTCGGGATTTTTTAAACTTGCACTACCTGCCACGATTGCGCCTGCAATTGCCGTCAGGATGGGCGTTTTAGCCCCGCAGGAGAAGAAGGGGATGACGCGGACGGTTGCCGTGCGCTCCTTTTCATCCGCCAAAGTACGCGTGTTAATCATCGCAGGGATAGAGCATCCAAAGCCCATAATCATAGGCATAAACGCCCTACCAGATACGCCGAAACGACGAAGCAGTCTATCCAAAATAAAGGCAACGCGCGCCATATAACCGCTGTCCTCTAAAATAGAGAAGAGGAGGAAGAGGGTCATGATTTGCGGCACGAAAGAAAGAACCGCGGCAACGCCGCCCCAAACGCCGTCACACACGAGCCCTACCGCCCAGCCAGCCGCGCCAGCCGCCGTCAGTCCCATGCCAAGCCACTCGCCTATTTGCCCCGTGATTGCCTCCATTAGG
>JAFVXN010000077.1 GCA_017501125.1 Clostridia bacterium | reverse complement strand
GTGGCTGTCCACGGCATGTGCTCCGCCTGCGCGGTGATGATTGGCAGCTACGTCGGTCAGGGTAAATTCGATCTGGCCAAGGCCTGCGCCCGCTACCATATCGCGCTGGCGACGGTGATCTCCCTTGTCGTCGGCGTTTTGTCCGCGCGTTATTTAGGGCCGAGCAATTACGGTACGCTCAATTATACGTTGTCATTCGTCACCTTCTTCGTATCGGTGGCGACGTTGGGTATGGATAGCCTTATCGTAAAAAAACTGGTAGAATCCCCCGATCGAGAGGGGGAATATTTAGGCAGTTGTATGCTGCTGAGATTTATTTCTTCCGTGTTGTCTACGTTGGTAATAGGCTTGGTCGTCTTCGTATTAAACCCGTCCGAGCCGATCAAAGTAACGTTGGCGCTTATTCAATCGTTGCAACTCATATTCCGATCGGGACACTTGTTTGAAGGGTGGTTTCAACGTCATTTAAAATCCAAATACGTGGCAATCGCTAAGATGGTGGCGAGCGTAGTGGTATCTGGCTATAAGATATTTTTATTGATTACGGCAAAGGACATCGTTTGGTTCGCTTTTGCCAACGTGATGTTGGAGGGGATATGCGTCCTCATATTCGCTTCGTTTTATAAGGCGGAAAAGGGACAACGACTGGTCGCGAAGATTTCGACGGGGAAAGAAGTTTTTTCGCAAAGTTACCACTTTATCCTTTCAGGCTTAATGGTGGCAATCTATACGCAAATGGATAAGATCATGATAGGCAGTATCTTGACGGATGCGGCGGTGGGCTTATATACGACGGCGTTGACTATTTGTGCAATGTGGATCTTTGTACCGACTGCCATTATCAACTCCTATCAAGTAAGGATTTACGAGTTAAAAAAGGAAGGCAAAGAAGAGGAATATCTGGATAGACTAAAGCGTCTTTACGGCGTCATTATTTGGCTTTGCCTGATCGTGTCGGCCATAGTGACCGTCTTTGCCGATTTAGGCGTACATATTTTGTACGGGGAGGAATATGCAGGCGCGAGCGGAGTCTTGAAAATAGCCATTTGGTCGGAAGTTTTTTCTATGATCGGCGTGGCTCGTGGGATATGGATTGTAAACGAAGGCAAACAAAAATACGTCAAGTACTATTTGCTTTTCGGGGCGCTGATTAATTTGGTGCTCAATGCGACGATGATCCCTTGGATAGGGATATACGGGGCGGCTTTGGCGACTTTAATCACGCAAATCGTCACAAGCGTTGTTTCCCCCTTGTTCTTTAAAGAAACGAGAGCCTTTACAAAGATTGTCGCGCAATCGTTTATATTGCTTCCATTTTGGAAAAAGGAGAAAAAGTATGAGTCTGAAGTCGACGTTAAAGAAGAGTAAAGCGCTGGTTTTTTTGTGGCAAAAATGGCTAAACGGCTATTATGCTACTCTTTCGCTACTCAACCCAAAATGGAACGTATCTCGTCGTTATAAACAAGCGTTTAAGAAGAAGATAGACTTAAAAAATCCGCAGACGTTAGAAGAAAAAGTACAATGGTTGAAGGTATACGATTACCGCAAGAACCCGCTGGTGCGTAAGTGCGCGGACAAGTGGGCGGTAAGAGAATACGTCAAGGAATGTGGTTGCGAACAGTTGCTCAACGAGGTATACGGCACGTACGACGACCCGAAACAAATCGACTGGGCGAGTTTGCCCGATCGATTCGTCTTGAAGTGGAACTTCGGTTGTGGGTTGAACGTCGTCTGCAAAGACAAAAGTCAATTGGACGAGAAGCAAACGAAAAAGACGCTTAAAAAGTGGCGCAACAATAAAGACTATTTATTGAACGCAGAGATGCAATACGCATGCAAGGACAAAAAGATTCTGTGCGAGAGATTTTTAGAAGACAAGAGTCGCCCTCACGGTTTGACGGATTTCAAGGTCTATTGTCTGCACGGCGAAGCGAAAGAGGTGTTGGTCATCAACGATAGAGAAATAGGGGTAAGGAGGGAGTTCTTTACGCCAGATTGGAGGGACTTGGAAGATTCTGAAAAGTCGACGGCTCCCGAAGAAGCAACGTCAAAACCTAGTTGTCTTGAAGAGATGATTGCCTGTGCGGAAAAGCTGTCAAAGCCCTTCCCTTTCGTGCGCGTTGATTTCTACGTCGTGGAGGGCAAATTATATTTCGGCGAGATGACTTTCACGCCTGCCGCTGGCTTATGGATGTCGCGCAGGAAAGTCGACGGCAAGGATTTGACGGAGTTTTTAAAGGTTAAGTAGAGGATATTATGAAAGATCGTGCAGTTGCCTTCGTCAAGATTGCGATCGTCTACGTCTTGGCAACCGGTATGGGCGTCATGGTTTGTTGGGCGTTGCCCTTCGACTTATGGCTGAATATTTTACTAGGGGACGTCGCGGCGACGATAGTCGTATTTTT
The DNA here is from genome assembly GCA_017501125.1 of Clostridia bacterium. Classification (GTDB taxonomy): domain Bacteria; phylum Bacillota; class Clostridia; order Christensenellales; family Borkfalkiaceae; genus Scatosoma. The sequence goes on along the minus strand of JAFVXN010000077.1, from coordinate 362 downwards.
GTACAGCGTACTTTTTGAAAACGCCTCCGTTTACGATCCCTACTGGAGCGTGCAACCCATCGTCATCGTTGCTGGTTGTTGTGTGGGAAAAGCCTTTTCTTTTGCTTGGCTTTTCCCCCTTATCGCCGTTTGCCTCTGGGGGGTGCGTTTGACTGCAAATTGGGCGTATACCTTTAAAGGGATGCATCATCAAGATTGGCGGTATACACACTATCAACAAAAGACGGGGAAATGGTATCCCATCGTCAATTTCTTCGGGATACATATGATGCCGACGCTTATCGTGTACGCGTGCACGTTGCCTCTCGTATTCGTGATAGATAGCATGGTCGCTTTTTCGTGGTGGTCGGTGCCTTTTATCG
>JAFVXN010000076.1 GCA_017501125.1 Clostridia bacterium | reverse complement strand
GCAACGCAATGATTATCGACGCCCCTGAAAATCGCCCCCTTCCTCAATACCCGAGGAACGTAATCCGTGCGGCGGTGCAGGCGATGAAGGACAGCGGTCTTGCCGACGAAATGCTGATTCTGCCCGAGTTTGAGTTCTACCTTTTCGACCAAGCGGGCTGGGAAATTAGTGGTAGAGAGGTGAGCGCGACGGTAGACGCACAGCAATCCTACTGGAACAGCGCGACGGAAGGGCTCGGCGTCGTCGTACCCAAGCAGAAGAATTATCACATCGCAAAACCTTTCGATATCTCTTACGAGTGCCGTAGCGAAATGTGTATGCACATGGCGGACGCAGGTATCGAGATCAATTATCATCACCCCGAGGTGGCGGCGTCTGGACAGTTCGAGATCGAGCCGCAACTTGGCGAAGTGGTGCATATGGCGGACGCTACGATGATGATCAAATACATCATTCACAACACCGCACTCAAATACGGCAAGACGGCGACCTTTATGCCCAAGCCCATCTACGGTGAGGCAGGTAGCGGTATGCACGTGCATATGCTCCTTAAAAAAGAGGGCAAGCCCGTCTTCTCCGACGACAACGGCTACGCGCATTTGAGCAAAGAGGCACATTACTTTATGGGCGGTCTTTTGAAACATATCGCCTCCCTGTGCGCCATCACCAACCCTTCGACCAACTCCTTTAAGAGACTTGTCCCTGGCTTTGAGGCGCCCGTGACGGTAGGGTACGCTACCTCCAACAGAAGTGCGGTTATCCGCATCCCTGCCTATGCCAAATCGCCCGACAAGCGCCGTTTTGAACTGCGCAACCCCGACGCGACCTGCAACCCTTACTATTGCTACGCGGCTATCCTCATGGCAGGGCTTGACGGCGTGAAGAACAAAATCGACCCCCACGAAAACGGTTGGGGACCTTACGATTTTAACCTTTTCCACCTCCCCGAAGAGGAGAAGGCGAAGTTGCAGGGCTTGCCTACCCGTCTTGAAGACGCGCTCGACGCGCTCGAAAAGGACCACGACTATCTGACGGCGAACGGCGTCTTCCCCGAAGCACTCATCAAGAACTTCATCAAGACGAAACGCGAGGAGTGCAGCCAAATGTCTAAGATTCCTCATCCCGCGGAGTTTGACAAGTACTTTAACCTTTGATTTTTGTTAAGGATAAAAGCGCGTTGCAAAGACGCGCTTTTTGCTTGACGAAGGAAGATTAGTGTGCTATAATAGGCGATAAGTAAAAACGTTTACTTTTTAAGTAAAAGGAGAAAAATTATGATTGATATGTCTTTGATTAAGCGCGCAGACCCCGAAGTTTACGCGGCGATGAACGACGAACTTTGCCGTCAACGCGACAATATCGAGTTGATTGCGAGTGAAAATATGGTATCCCCTGCGGTTATGGCGGCGATGGGCTCTCACCTCACCAACAAATATGCGGAAGGGTTGCCTGGAAAGCGCTACTACGGCGGTTGTCAATACGTCGACGTCGTCGAGAACTTGGCGCGCGATAGAATTAAGGAATTGTTCGGTTGCGACCATTGCAACGTTCAGCCTCACAGCGGTGCGCAAGCCAACCTTGCCGTCTACTTTGCTATGCTTAAGCCTGGCGACACGGTAATGGGTATGAACCTTTCCCACGGCGGCCACTTGACGCACGGCTCCCCTGTCAATATGTCGGGTATGTATTTCAATTTCGTAGCCTACGGCGTATCCCCCGAGACGGAAGCAATCGACTACGACGAAATGGAAAGGATTGCGATGGAGTGCAAGCCCAAGATGATCGTCTCTGGCGCGAGTGCATATCCTAGGGTGATCGATTTCCCCCGTATCCGTGAGATTTGCGACAAAGTCGGCGCGTACATGATGGTGGATATCGCGCACATTGCAGGTCTCGTCGTCGCTGGCGAGCATCCTTCTCCCGTCCCTTACGCAGATTTCGTGACGACGACCACGCACAAGACCCTTCGCGGTCCTCGCGGCGGCGTTATTATGTGCAAGGCGGAGTATCAAAAACAAATCGACAAAGCGGTATTCCCTGGCAACCAAGGCGGTCCTTTGATGCACGTAATCGCGGCGAAAGCGGTGGCGTTCAAAGAGGCGCTCTCGGCAGAGTTCAAGGCGTATCAACATCAAATCGTACTTAACGCGGCGGCGATGGCTGACGAGTTCGGCAAATGTGGCGTTCGTTTGGTTTCCGGCGGTACGGACAACCACCTTATGCTCGTAGACCTTCGCGAAATGGGCATCACGGGTAAGGAACTCGAACATATGCTCGACGAAGTGCACATCACGGCGAACAAGAACACGATTCCCTTTGAGACGACCTCTCCTTTCATCACCAGCGGTGTGCGTATCGGTACGCCTGCCGTCACTTCCCGTGGTTTCAAGGAAGAAGATTGTCGCCTTGTCGCTCGCCTTATCGCGCGCGTTATCAAGGAAAAAGAGGCTTGTTTCGACGAAGTAAAGGCGGAAGTCAAAGCCCTCTGCGAGAAATTCCCCGTTTACGTGGAAGATATCCTTTAATTGCGTAGCAATTAGTACGTCTATGAGGACGCTTTTGCGCCCTATAAGGAGGTAGTAATGACGAAAATTAAAAAAGCCACTCTGTGGAAAAATATTTTGCTGGGCATTTGTTTGACGCTTGCGGCGGCGGCAATTTTGATGATTGCCTTCGACGCGGTGACGAAGACGGACGGCACCGTATACAAGGGATACGATATCACCTTTTGTTGTATTCAGTGGGAGTCTATCCCTAATCTCCTCAACGGTGATAGAAACTTTGTAAGGATTATTTTTGGGTTCTCTTTCCTTAACTTGTTGCCTTACCTTTTCTTAATTTTGGCGGTTATCTGTTGCGTAGGCGCGATTGCGTATAAAAAACAAGGTTTGGTTCTTTCCGTATTGACGATGATTCTTTTCGTGACGGCAGGTATCCTCTTCCTCTATCAGGCGGAGAACTTACAGCCGTACACCGACGGGCTTCGTCAATACTACGCGGCGGAGATTGAGGCAGGTCGCCTTGCCGAGGACTTCGACGTAGCGGCAAAGATCGAGACGTACGTCGAGGAACAGCGCGCGTTGTACGAACTCGCTTGGGGACCTATCGTCTCGGCGGTATGCAGTTTCGTCGCGGCGGTGGTGGCACTTTCCTCTAAGATTATGTGGCACGTGTTCGCAAGGAACGAAAAAGTCTAATCAATCAAATTAAAAGCGTCCGACGAAAAGTCGGGCGCTAATTTTTTTTTGCATAAAAGGCGAAAAAGGGGGTATACTGTGCATAGGAGGGCTGATATGAGAGTTGCTAATATTATCGCGTATATCTTAGTGATCGTTGGTGCGGTCAACTGGGCGTTGTACGGATTCTTCAACTTCAACTTGGTCGGGTACGTCTTTGACGGCGCGCGTGCGGTTGGTTCCATTATCACGTACGCTATCATCGCCGCAGGTGCGCTTTGGCTGATTATTTCGCCGTTTATTACCAACGGCGTGTTGTGGCTGAAAAATCACCGCGCCAACTAACGGTATGGCACTAAAAAAGAAAAGACACCCGATAAGGTGTCTTTTTCTTTTTATAGCAACATTTCGTATTCCTCGTATAAGTTATCTAGCGAACGCTTGATTTCTTCTAGGCGGTTGCACTTTTTTGTGAGTAGGGCGTAGTCGCCTACGACTTCGGGTTTTGCCAACTCCTCGTTGATTTGATTTTCCTCCTCTTCGAGGGCTGTGATTTGTCTTTCTATCTGTTTTTGTCTCGTCTGCTTTTGTGCCTCTTTTGCCCTTTCTTCCTTGCTCCTGTATCCCGTGTTTTTGGAAAGGGAGGGGGCAGGTACGGCTTTAATCTCCGTTTTTTGGGCTTGTTTTGCCGAGGTATAAGCCTCGTAAGTGCCGACGAAGGCGTGCAGGGTACCCTTTTCCAGTTCCAAGATTTTACCTGCTAAGGCGTTGACGAAATACCGATCGTGCGAGACGAAGATAAGGGTGCCTTCAAAGGCTTTGAGGGCGTCTTCTAGGCTTTCTCTTGCGGCAAGGTCGAGGTGGTTCGTCGGTTCGTCTAAGACGAGGACGTTCCCTTCCTCTCCCTCCAACAGCGCAAGGGATAACTTGACCTTTTCGCCGCCCGAAAGGGTGGATACACGCTTAAAAATATCCTCTTCGCTAAGCCCCACGCGCGCCAGTAGCGCACGCGCTTTCGTTTGATCCCATAAGACGTGCTTTTCCCACAACTCTTCCAAGGGCGTCTTATCGGGGGAGAGGTTTGCCATCTCTTGGTCGAAGGCGGCGACTTGTACGTATCGCCCCCATTTAACGGCGTCGCTTTTTCCGTGCAATAACGTCTTTAGAAGGGTGCTTTTGCCCGTTCCGTTCTCGCCGACGACGGCGCATTTTTCACCGCGACGCACCTCGAAGGATGCGTCGG
>JAFVXN010000075.1 GCA_017501125.1 Clostridia bacterium | reverse complement strand
GACGAGTTCTTTACCTATAAGGCGGTAATCAAGGCGTCAAAAATCATCGTTATTCCCGACGGATTATATCGATATAGGATGCGCAAGACGGGCGTGACCAATTTGGGCAGGTGGAGGCAAAGGCTTTTGGATAGGATTGCGTATTTTACCGAAAGATATGCCATCGTATCAAAGGCGTTCCCCTCGTTAAAACAAGCGTACTTGCGAAATTTAGCGGACAATTTGATGTCTATCAAGTTGGACACGCACGAATTCCCCGATTTGACGAAGGAAGCCAACAAGTGTATGCGTCGATATTTTTGGCAGGTACTTGCCTCCAAGATGCACTGGAAGGTCAAGGTGGGGTATTGCAAGGTGCTATTTACCAAGCCTAAAGGGGCAGAGCGAAAGCCTCATGGTGAAATTTGGAACGACTTTTTTGATTGATAAGAAAAATAATTAGGAGAGATAAATATGAGTATTTTTAAAGGAAAAACGCTTATGATTACGGGAGGAACGGGTTCGTTTGGCAACGCCGTTCTCAACAGATTCTTGAAGACGGATATCGGCGAAATCCGTATTTTCTCGCGCGACGAGAAAAAGCAGGACGATATGCGCCACGAGTATCAGGCAAAAATGCCCGAAGTTGCGGAGAAAATTAAGTTTTTCATCGGCGACGTCAGGGAGTTAGCGTCGATTAAGAACGCAATGTACGGCGTAGATTACGTCTTCCACGCGGCGGCGCTCAAACAAGTCCCTTCATGTGAATTTTTCCCCATGGAGGCGGTGAAGACCAACGTTATCGGCACGGACAACGTCTTGACGGCGGCGATTGAGGCAGGGGTAAAGAACGTCGTATGCCTTTCGACGGACAAAGCGGCTTATCCCGTCAACGCCATGGGTATCAGCAAAGCCCTTGAAGAGCGTGTCGCCGTGGCAAAAGCCCGTACCGTGTCCGAGGATAAGACGAAGATTTGCTGCACCAGATACGGCAACGTAATGTGTAGTAGAGGCAGCGTTATTCCCCTTTGGATCGAACAAATAAAGGCGGGCAATCCCATCACGATTACGGACGAAACGATGACTAGATTCATCATGTCCTTGGATGAAGCGGTGGACCTTGTCCTGTTCGCTTTCGAACACGGTAAGACGGGCGATATACTCGTACAAAAGGCGCCTGCGTGCACGCTGAAGGTGCAGGCTGAGGCGGTATGCGAGTTATTTGGCGGAGATAAAGACGCTATCAAAATTATTGGCATTAGACACGGCGAAAAGATGTACGAAACCTTGCTTACGAACGAGGAGTGCGCGCACGCCGTCGATTTGGGTAATTTCTATCGCGTGCCCTGCGATAACCGTGGCTTAAACTACGACAAGTATTTCCACGAAGGGGATGCAGACAGGAATCCGTTAACGGAATTTAACTCCAACAACACGCAACTTCTTTCTGTGGCGGAGGTCAAAGAAAAACTTCTTTCCCTTGCCTACATCCGCGAAGAACTTGCCAAGATGTAAAAAAGCCCCCTCGGCAGTGTTGCCGAGGGGATTTTTTTGTCAAAACTGTTATTTTTTGTCCGTGCGTACCGTACCGTTTTTAATCGTCACGGTGATTCGCTTAGAGATATTCGTTCCGTCCACGGAGCAGGTCATGAAACACTCGCCGAATCTTTTGCCGACGATTTTACAGCCGTGATTTTCGGTGGGGACGACTTT
>JAFVXN010000074.1 GCA_017501125.1 Clostridia bacterium | reverse complement strand
TGAATAAGAAAGAATTGTAGTCGTCGTCTTCAAAACGGGCGATAAAATAATCCCTCATAGCGGTTTGAATCTCTAATAAAACGTCTGCTTCTTTGTAAATGGGGAAAAGGGTATCAAGTGTTTCGTTTGTGTTCATAATGTTGTTTCTCCTTTGATTTTTTTGTCAGTTTCGTGCGCTCGAACCTTAGTACATATATTATACCTCACGCCGTTTGCAAAAATCAACTATTTTTTGCGAAGGGCGTAGATAATATTTTGTAGAAAGGTGACTATTTTATGGATATTTTGTCGAAAGTGCAGGAACGCATAAAAGAATTGATGGCGGAGCGGGGTATGAACGTCACGAAATTGGCGACGGCGTTGGGCGTAAATCCTTCCACCGTGAGTCGCTATGTGCGCGGTGTTTCTTTGCCGACGTACGGGCAGTTTGTTAAATTGTTGGAGATTTTCAATTGTTCGGCGGATTATTTGTTGGGCATAACGGACGTCGACGTCGTAGACGGGGCGTGGCGTGAGGTGCCGACTTTCGACGTGCGTTTTCGTGCGCTGTTGCAGGAATATAATTTGTCGCAATACGCGTTGCATAAGAAGACGGGCTTTTCGTACGATAATTTTAATAAGTGGATCAAAGGGATTCGCAGTCCTTATCTTGACAATCTCGTTAGGTTGGCGAAAGCGTTTGAGTGTAGCGTGGATTATCTCATTGGGCGAATTTAATAAAAGAGGTAAAAGGCTTTCGGGGAACCGAGAGCCTTTTCTGTATATAATAAAAACCCACCCAGAAAAATGGGTGGGTTTTTATTTTGATTGCATATTTTTATCAATCGTCCCAACCGAGTAGGTTGTTGGGTGTGACCTCTAAGATTTCGCAAATCGCAAGCAACGTTTCAAAATCGGGCTGATGTTTACCCGACGTCCAACGGCTGACGGTCGCCTGCGAGGTGTTAAGCATTTTGGCGAGTTTTTCCTGCGAAATATGGTTGTTTGCCATTTCCGTTTTTAAGTTGTCTGCGAATTTTTGATTGTGCATTTATAGATTTTAATCAGTGACTTCGTTGAAAATGGGCGAGTTGAAGAATTCTTGCAATGGAATATCTAGCGTGGCGCAAATTTGATAGACTGTATCTAATTGAACGGCTTTTCTCTTTGCCGCAATCAACACGGAAAGAGTGGAGCGTGGTATACCGCCTAATTTGGCAAGATGATTTGCCTTCATATTGCGTTCTTGTAATAATTCCTCGACGCGTTTGCCTACGGCTTCTACTAATTTCATATTGCTTGGTCAGGTCTAAGGATTATTTGAAATCAATGTCCAATTCTTCGTCTTGGAACATAGGGTCGCTGAAAAATTCGGCGGGAGATACTTCCAAAGCGCGCAAAAGGATGAAAAGCGTTCGCAAGAAGATATCTTTATTTGTGTTCTTGCGAATACTGCGATAGGTTTCATAAGAAATCGCCGCTTTCTTGCAAAGGGTATACACCTTAATTTTCTTTTCTTTGCGGATTGATTCAAGTTTTTGGGAAACTAGTTCATTTAATAACATAGTGATTTTAATCAGTGACTTCGTTGAAAATTGGCGAGTTGAAAAATTCTTGCAACGGAATATCTAGCGTGGCGCAAATTTGATAGACGGTATCTAATTGAACGGCTTTTCTCTTTGCCGCAATCAACACGGAAAGAGTGGAGCGTGGTATACCGCCTAATTTGGCAAGATGATTTGCCTTCATATTGCGTTCTTGTAATAATTCCTCAACGCGTTTGCCTACGGCTTCTACTAATTTCATATTTCCTTCCTTTGTTGCTTATGATGAACAACTTGCAAGTAAATTATAAAATACCGACCCGTATTTTCTGTTGACCGCAATCAACAGATTGACTTTATTTGTTGATTGTAGTAAACTAATTTATGGGAGGTTGTTATGAAAAAGGTATGTTGTTGCACGGGGCATCGTCCACAAGGATTTGTGTGGAATTATTACGATAAGAATTTGGTGGAGCATCAAGGATATTTAATGAGGCTTGCGTATTTCGTGGAGAAATTCGTCGAAGAAGGCTACGACTGTTTTGTCAGTGGTGGAGCGATTGGCGCGGATATGGATTTTGCGGAAATTGTCATAAGGCTAAAAAAGAAATATCCGCATATTCGGTTAGAGATTGTCGTCCCTTGCGCACATCAAGATAGAATGTGGCGACCTCAGGATAAGGCGCGCTATCAATCTATACTGCAACAAGCGGACGAGGTGACCGTGCTTTTTTCTCGTTATACGCCGTGGTGTTATGACAAAAGGAACCGTTATATGGTGGATAAGTCTGATTTAGTGCTTGCGGTTTGGAACGGTGAAAAAATAGGCGGCACGTATCAGACGAAAAAGTACGCAGAAAAGACGGGTAAACAGTTGGAGTGTATCTTGTTGCCACCGAAAAACGCGGACGAGGAAATTCGTTTTCATTATTTGATAGAAAACGGCGTGACGTTGGAAGACGTCAAGAAAAAAGACGAAGGGATAAAGAAAGTGCTGAAAGCGTTGGAAGAAAGGGAAAGAGAAAATCATTAAAAAATCTTGATTTTTGTGTGAGGAGATGGTATAATATACCATATGAACGTTTATGCGATAGGGGATCTGCACCTTTCTTCGACGTCGGACAAGCCTATGGACGTGTTCGGCAAACATTGGGAAGGGCATTTCGACAGGATTAAAAAAGATTGGCTGGAAAGGGTCAAAGAGGAGGACGTCGTCCTTATCCCTGGCGATATCAGTTGGGCGATGAAGATGGAGGACGCCCTCGTCGATTTGCGCGCGCTCGCGCCCCTTCCAGGCAAAAAAGTTTTTATCCGTGGCAACCACGACTATTGGTGGAACGGGATAACCAAACTTCGTGACAACGCCCCCGACGACAATTTTTATTTTTTGCAGACGGACGCGGTCAAAATCGGTGGTTTCGTTTTCGTTGGCTCGCGCGGGTGGGCTTGTCCTGGTAGCCCCGACTATACGGCGCAGGACGAGAAATTGTACCTGCGCGAATCACAGCGTTTTTCCCTTGCCTTCGACCATGCAAAAAGGCTGAAAGAGGAAGGGGACAAGGTGGTGGCGCTCATTCATTATCCACCCTTTAACTTAAAAGGGGAGAGTAGCCTTTTCACCGACCTTTTTGAGAGGGAAGGGGTGGAGAAAGTCGTCTTCGGGCATATCCACGGCGGCGTGTATTTTCCGTACAAAACGGAGAAGAACGGGGTAGAATATCACCTGACCTCGTGCGACAAGACGGCGTTCACGCTTGTAAAAATTTATTAAATAAATTTATAAAATTGCCTTTTGACCCTTTACAAAGGGGAAAAAGTGTGTTATAATGTGTTAGACATCTTTAAGAGCGGTACCGTGATGCCGACAAGACGACAACTGATTTCGCTTATCCTTCGGCGCTATTAGCGCGTGTTTTTTATACGCGTGGCGCGTGTGGCAATAGTAGGGCATTGAGTAGTCTTGGGCATTCGTGCCCAAGACTTTTTGAATAATAAGGAGAAGTAGTATGTTGCAAAAGAAAGACTTGCTGGGGCTTATCGACGCATCTGCCGAAGAGATCTACGAGATTCTCGACACGGCGGCTAACATGAAGCGGCTTTTGAAACAGGGCATCAAAAAATTGCCCCATCTTGAAGGCTGCACGGCGACTATTTTGTTCTACGAGAACAGCACCCGTACGAGGACGAGTTTTGAACTCGCGGCAAAGTACATGGGGGCGACGACGATTAACATCGCCGCAGGCTCCTCGTCCGTGGCAAAGGGCGAGACCCTCGTCGATACGGGCAAGACGCTGGACGCACAAAAGAACGACTTTATCATCATTCGTCACCCGATGGGCGGTGCGCCTCACTTGCTCGCTAAGACGGTCAAGGCAGGCGTGCTCAACGCGGGCGACGGCATGAACGAACACCCCACCCAAGCCCTCTTGGATATGCTGACGATGAAGGAAAACTTCGGCAAAATCGAAGGGTTGAAAGTGGCGATTCTCGGCGACATCAAGCACTCCCGCGTGGCGAAATCCAACCTGTTCGGGCTTAAAAAACTGGGTGCAGAGGTGCGCATGTTCGCACCCGAGACGCTTATCCCTAAAGGGATAGATCAGTTGGGCGCAAAACTTTGCAAATCGCGCGAAGAGGCGCTCGACGGCGTGGACGTCGTGATGGGCTTGCGTATCCAACTGGAAAGACAGCAGGCGGGCAACTTCCCTTCGCTGGGGGAATACGCGGCGTATTACGGCTGTGGCGAGAAGGAACTCTCCTACGCAAAACCCAACGCAATTATCATGCACCCTGGTCCCGTCAACCGCGGCGTGGAACTGACGAGCGATCTTATCGATCACGACAGGAGCCGCATTGAGGATCAGGTCCTTTCGGGCGTAGCGGTGCGTATGGCGGCGTTGAAATTGCTCAACGATTACAGGAACGGCAGCAAATAAGAGGGGAGGTCGAAAAGATGATTATTAAGAACGGTAAACTCGTCTTAAGAGACGGCGTAGTGAAAAAAGACGTGCTCGTAAGAGATGGCAAAATCGCCATGATCGCGGAGAATATCGTCGGTGACGACGAGATTTTCGACGCCAAGGGCATGCACGTATTCCCTGGGCTTATCGATATGCACGTCCACCTTCGCGAACCTGGTTTTGAGAAGAAGGAAACGATTGAGAGCGGTTGCAAGGCGGCGGTCAAGGGCGGTTTTACGCAGGTGTGCTGTATGCCCAACACCAACCCCGTCGCGGACAATAAGATTATTATCGGGTACATCAAAGAAAGGGCAAAGGAAGTCAACCTTTGCAAGGTCAATCCCATCGGCGCTATTTCCAAGGGCGAGAAAGGGGAGGAGATGGCAGGCATCGGCGGTATGAAAAAGGCTGGTGCGGTCGCCTTGTCCGACGACGGCGTCTCCGTTAAGAACAGCCGTCTTATGTATTTGGCTATGGAATACGCAAAGGGATTCGGGCTTAAGTGTCTGTGCCATTGCGAGGATAAAGACCTCGTGGACGGCGGCGTCGTCAACGAGGGATTGAGCGCGACGATTGCAGGCTTAAAAGGTAGCCCCCGCGCGGCGGAAGATTGCGTGATTGCAAGGGATATCGCCTTGGCGGAGAGCCTCGACGCGCCCGTGCATATCTGCCACGTATCGACGTACAGTGGCGTGCGCATTATTCGCGACGCGAAAAAAGCAGGCGTCAAGGTGACGGCGGAGACCTGCCCCCATTATTTCTCCGTGACGGACGAGATCGTCCGCAACTACGACACCAACACCAAGGTCAATCCTCCCATTAGAGAGGAGATTGACAGACAGGCGATTATCGAGGGGTTGAAAGACGGCACGCTCGATTGTATCGTCACCGACCACGCGCCTCATCACGCCGACGATAAGAACGTAGAATACAACTTGGCGGCGTTCGGTATCAGCGGCATCGAGACCTCTTTCGGGTTCGCGATTAAATACCTCTACGAGACGGGCGTGTTGACCCTGCCCGAGATTGCGGACAAGATGTCGTATAACCCCGCGCAGATTTTGGGGCTGGACGGCGGCGAAATTGCGGTAGGCAAGGCGGCGGATTTCACGATTGCCAACATTGACGAAACGTGGACGGTCGACAGCAGCAAGTTTGTCAGCAAGGGCAAGAACACCCCTTTCAACGGCTACGAACTCAAAGGCGTGGTCAAGTGCACCATCGTAGATGGTGATATCAAGTATCGTGCGTAAAGGAGAAAGTTATGATTACCGATCAACTGATTGAAAAGATTATCGAGATGCAGAACCCTACTTGCGTAGGGTTGGACACTATGTTCGACTATTTGCCCGACGAGATGAAGGCAGGGGTGAAGGATTTTGACGGTGCGGCGGAACGCATCGTGGAATTCAACAAAAAAATCGTGGATAACGTCCGCGATATCGTGCCTTCCGTAAAGGTGCAGATTGCCTATTACGAAATGTACGGCGTGGCGGGTATGAAGGCGTACGAAGAGACGCTGAAATATTGCGCGGAGAAAGGGCTCGTCGTCATCGCCGACGCAAAGCGCAACGATATCGGTTCGACGGCGTCTTGCTACGCTAAGACTTTCCTTGGCGAGACGGCGGTCAACGACGCGGCGTTTCGACCTTTCCCCTCCGACTACGTGACCGTCAACGGCTATCTTGGCACGGACGGTATCGCGCCTTTCGTGGAGCAGTGCGAGAAGAACGACAAGGGTATCTTCGTCCTCGTCAAGACCTCCAACCCTTCGAGTGGGGAATTGCAGAACTTGATGTTGGAGAACGGAAAACCCGTCTACGAATATATGGGCGACCTCGTGGAAAAATGGGGCGAAAGCACGATCGGCAAATACGGCTATTCGGCGGTGGGTGCGGTGGTCGGTGCGACCCATCCCACGGAGGCGGCAAGATTGAGAAAGACGATGCCGCACACCTTCTTTTTAATCCCTGGCTACGGTGCGCAGGGTGGCAACGCAGAGATGCTGAAAAGTTGTTTCAAAGAGGACGGCTTGGGCGGCGTAGTCAACAACTCCCGCGGGGTGCTGTGCGCGTATAAGAAGAACGGCGGCACCTACTACGAGGCGGCGAGGAACGCGTGCATCGCGATGCAAAAAGACCTCTCCACCGTTATCGGCAAGATGGGCAAATAAGAGGAAAGATTATGCGTGATTATCAGGCGAAAGTCGTAGAGAATAAAGAGATAGCCAAAGGCATCTGCTCCATCACCTTCGATTTAGGCGAAGAGGCAGTGGTGCGCTGTGGGCAATTCGGGGACATTTTGGTGGGCGGAACGCATCTTTTGCGCCGTCCTATCGCCATTTGTAAGGTGGATAAAAACCTCGTCACCTTTTGCTATCAGGTAAAGGGCGAAGGCACCCAAAAATTGCAAAAAGTGGAGACAGGTACGACTCTGAGCGTGCTCCTGCCCCTTGGCAACGGCTTTTTCGTGGAGAAAGAGGAGAAGAAAGTAGCCCTCGTCGGCGGTGGCGTAGGCGTGTTCCCCTTGATTTCCGTGCTTAGGCAATATAAAGGCGAAAAAGAGATTGCCGCCTATATCGGGTATAGGAATAAAGACGCGGTCTGCGGCGTGGAAGAATTCGAAAAGGCAGACAAATTCGTTGCCGTCACGGACGACGGTAGTTTTGGTGAAAAGATGAACGCCGTACGAGCCTTCGAGGCGGACCTTAAAAAAGGCAACCGTCCCGACGTCGTGCTCGCGTGTGGGCCTACGCCCATGCTCCGCGCGCTTAAGTCGCTCGTGGAAAGGGAAGGCTTGGTTTGCTACGTCTCCTTGGAAGAGAGGATGGGCTGCGGTATCGGCGCTTGCCTCGTGTGCGTCTGCAATTTGACGGACGGTCAGCACGCGCGCGTATGCAAAGACGGCCCCGTCTTCAACGCAAACGAGGTCGTGTTGTAAAAAGGATACAGTTAAGGAAAAAGATTATGGCGAATTTACAGGTAAATCTTTGTGGCGTGACCTTAAAAAACCCCGTCATTACGGCGTCGGGGACTTTTGGGTTCGGTAGAGAATATCACGAATTGTACGATATCGGCACGTTGGGTGGCGTATCGACCAAGGGCTTGACGTTAGAGCCTCGTTTTGGCAACCCCACCCCCCGTATCGCGGAGAGCAGGGGCGTTATCCTCAACGCAGTAGGGCTCCAAAACCCTGGCGTGGAGCATTTTATAAGTAGCGACCTCGCTTGGCTGAAAAGCACGGGCACGGCGGTGATTGCCAACGTAGCAGGCAAGACGCTGGACGACTATAAGAACATCTGTCAAAAGTTAGACGGGCTGGTAGATATGGTGGAACTCAACATTTCCTGCCCCAACGTCAAGAGTGGCGGTATGGCGTTCGGTATCAAGCCCGAGACGGTGGAAGAGGTGACGAGATACGCAAAGAGCGGGTTAAAGAAGACGCCTTTGATGGTCAAACTCTCCCCCAACGTCGAGAGTATCGCGGCGAACGCTAAAGCGGCGGAAAGAGGGGGCGCGGATTGCGTGTCGCTCATCAACACGCTCACGGGTATGGCGATTGATATCGAAAGGCGCAGACCGATTATCGCCAACAACACGGGCGGCGTGTCGGGCGCTGGCGTAAAGCCCATCGCGGTGCGTATGGTGTACGAAGCCTCGCAGGCGGTCAAGATTCCCGTCGTCGGTATGGGCGGTATCACCTGTGCGGAAGACGCTATCGAGTTCTTGATGGCGGGCGCGACGGCGGTACAAGTGGGCACGGCGAATTTCACCGACCCCTTGGTTTGTCCTAAGATTATACGTGGCTTGAACGACTGGTGCGACAGGCACGGCGTACAAAATATCAGCGACCTTACGGGCACGCTGCAATTAAACGGAAAATAAGGAGAGAAAAGATGGCTTATACGTACAAAGAAGAATTCATTAGATTTATGGTAGATAACGGCGTATTGCGCTTTGGCGAATTCACCTTAAAGAGCGGCAGAAAAGCCCCGTATTTTATCAATACGGGCAACTATAAGACGGGCAAGCAATTGCAAAAACTGGGTAAGTACTACGCGTCTTGTATCGTCGATAACGGCTTGGAGGCGGATACCCTCGTAGGTCCTGCGTATAAGGGGATTCCCCTTTCCGTCGCGACGGCAATCGCCCTCTACGACGGCTACGAAAAGGAATATAATTATTGCTTCGATAGAAAGGAAGTCAAGGACCACGGCGAAGGGGGGCTTTTCGTCGGCAAACAGTTAGAGGACGGCGAAAAGGTCATCATCATCGAAGACGTTATGACGTCGGGCAAGGCGCTTAGAGAGATTTTGCCCAAACTTGAGGCGGCGGCAAAGGTGGAGGTCGCGGGTATGATTATTTCCGTTGACCGCATGGAAAAATCCTTAGATAGCGACCTTTCCGCGGTGAAGGCGGCGAAGAAGGAATTCGGCGTCGACGTCTATTCCGTCGTGACGATGGACGACATTATCAAGGCGATTGAGGACGGCGTCATCGACTTTAAGCAGCATTTGCCTGCCATGTACGCCTATAGAAAGGAATACGGCGCGAAGTGAAAAAAGGAGGCTGGCGTGTAAGCCCCCGACAGCAGGGCGCCTGCGATAATCAGGCATACGCCCCCGAAAAACATTACGCTAATCAATAAAAACAATTCTCGTTTCATACCCGTAGTATGCCCCGAAAAGGGGAGAGGTATGAGCAAAAAACAAAGGTTAGGAAAAAATATGAAGAATATTATTTTGACGGGCGACAGACCCACGGGCAAATTGCATATCGGGCATTACGTCGGGTCCCTTCGCCGCAGGGTGGAGTTGCAAAACAGCGGTAAGTACGAAAAGATTTACATTATGATTGCCGACGCACAGGCACTCACCGACAACTTTGACAATCCCGATAAGGTCCGCGCGAATATTACGGAGGTTGCGCTCGATTATTTGGCGTGCGGGATTGACCCGAAAAAATCTACGATTTTTATCCAGTCGCAGATAGAACAACTCACCGAACTCACCTTTTACTATATGAATTTGGTGACCTTGTCTAGGTTGCAACGCAACCCGACGGTCAAGGCGGAGATGCAACTTCGCAATTTCGAGACGTCCCTGCCTATGGGCTTTTTGACCTATCCCGTCTCGCAGACGGCGGATATCACGGCGTTTATGGCGGATACCGTACCCGTAGGGGAGGATCAGTTGCCGATGATAGAACAGGCGCGTGAAATCGTGCGCTCCTTCAACAACCTCTACGGCGAGACGCTGGTAGAGCCGAAGGCGGTATTGCCCGAGAGCAAAGCGTGCTTGCGCTTGCCTGGCACGGACGGCATGGCGAAGATGAGTAAGTCGCTCGGCAATTGCATCTATCTTAGCGACAGCGCCGACGAAATCAAACGCAAAGTAATGTCTATGTATACCGACCCTAACCACATCAAGGTGACGGATCCTGGCGACACGAAGAACAACCCGACGTTCATCTACTTGGAGGCGTTTTCAAAGCCCGAACATTTCGCGGCGTACGCGCCAGAATACGCGTCGCTGGAGGAGATGAAGGCGCATTACGAAAGGGGCGGTCTTGGCGATATGAAGGTCAAAAAACTCCTCAACGCGGTGATGCAAGACACGATTGCGCCTATCCGTGAGAGAAGGGAGGAACTCGCCAAAGATTTGCCTGCCGTTTGGGATATGCTCAAAAAAGGCAGTGACGAGGCGCGCGCAGTGGCGCAAGACACTTTGACGAGAGTCAAAAAAGCGATGAAAATCGACTATTTCAATTAACTATAATTTAGAGGTGTAATGATGGCAAAGGAAGCACAATTTGTAGAACAAATTGCTAATATCAACGAAAACTTTCCCCAGTGGTATACGGACGTCGTCTTAAAGACGAAACTCGTCGACTACGGGCCCGTAAAAGGCACGATGGTTATCCGTCCTTACGGCTATGCGATTTGGGAGAATATCCAAAGGGAGTTGGACGGCAGATTCAAAAAACGCGGCGTCGAAAACGCCTATTTCCCCCTTCTTATCCCGATGAGTTTCTTCACGAAAGAGGCGGAACACGTCGAAGGGTTTGCACCCGAGGTAGCGGTGGTGACGCACGCAGGCGGCGAGGAACTCGCCGAGCCCTTGGCTATCCGTCCTACCAGCGAGACGATTATCGGCACGATGATGGCAAAGTGGGTGCAATCGTATAAAGAATTGCCCATGAAAGTCAATCAGTGGTGCAACGTTATGCGTTGGGAAAAGACCACCCGTCCTTTCCTTCGTACGAGCGAATTCTTGTGGCAGGAAGGTCATACCGCCCATTACAGCGCGGAAGACGCTCAAGAAGAGACGCTTGGTATGCTCGAGACGTATAAGGAATTCGTCGAAAGTTGCCTTGCAATCCCCGTCATCACGGGCAGAAAGACGGACAAGGAAAAATTCGCTGGCGCCGTGGCGACCTACACGATGGAGGCGATGATGAAAGACGGCAAATCTTTGCAGTCGGGCACTTCGCACTATATGGGTCAAAACTTCGCGACGGCGTTCGGGATTGAGTTCCAGAACAAAGACGGCGTTTTGGAGACAGCGTACACGACGTCTTGGGGCGTATCCACCCGTCTTATCGGCGCGGTGATTATGACGCACGGTGACGAGCGCGG
The DNA here is from genome assembly GCA_017501125.1 of Clostridia bacterium. GTDB lineage: Bacteria > Bacillota > Clostridia > Christensenellales > Borkfalkiaceae > Scatosoma. The sequence goes on along the minus strand of JAFVXN010000074.1, from coordinate 4,536 downwards.
TTTGGTGCTCCCTCCCGTGGTCGCGCCCACCCAAGTAGTTATCGTCCCCATCGCGGCAAGAAAGCCTGGCGTAGTCGAGGCTTGCGAGGCGTTAAAAGCCGATTTGGAGGGGGCAGGTATCCGTGTAATTATGGATAACAGCGACAACAGCCCTGGTTGGAAATTCAACGAGTGGGAGATGAAAGGCGTGCCCCTCCGTATCGAACTCGGTCCTCGTGACATCGAGGCGGGCAAGATGCTCTTTGCAAGACGCGACACCTGCGAAAAGAGCGAACAACCTCTCGAAAACGCGGCGGCTACCGTCAAGGCAATGCTGGCGACTATTCAAAAGGATATGCTTGAATCTGCGCGTGCAAGAAGAGAGAGCCGTATCGTCTACGCAGACGATATGAAAGGCATCTTGGCAGGCGTCGACGGCGGCAACTTCGTCAAGGCAGGCTGGTGCGGTTGCCGTGCCTGTGAAGACAAGGTCAAAGAAGAGACTGGCGCCACCTCCCGTGTCATCGTCGAAGGGGAGACCGCCGATAAGTGTGCCGTCTGCGGCGAAAAGGCTAATAAAGTTCTTATCTACGCCCGCGCATATTAAAAGACGTATATACGTCGCAATACTTCGTCGAGGTGCATCTTTTGCTTGCTTGCGTACGACTAGTACGCGCCCTGCGCAAAAGATTTCTCTCCTTGTCTTGCTCGTATCTCCGCCTTTTACCTATCAACGAACTTTAGCGTAGTGCTTCCATCGTACTACGCTTTTTTAATACTTGCCATTTTTTATAAATTTTTGCCTTAATTTCGCTTAAAAACCGTCCGTGGATTCGGGCGGTTTTACTTTTTCTTACAAAGAAAATAGTAAAATGTAAAAATTTTCGTCGGTGCGCTTGACGGGCGAAAAAAAACATGCTATTATAATAGCATGGAAGAAAATACGCTTTTACTCAATCAAACGATTGCGAAAAACTTAATCTATTACCGCAAGAAAGCGGGGTTGACGCAGGCGGAACTTGCCGAAAAAATCAACTATTCGGACAAGTCGGTATCCAAGTGGGAGTCGGCTGGTGGCGTGCCCGATATTTACATACTCGTCAAGTTGGCGGAATTATACGGGATAACGGTCAACGACTTGGTGGGGGAACCGCCCCAAAAAGAGCCGACTAGCCGTCGTCTTGGTTTGCATATCCTCATCATCTTGCTGTCGGCAGGGCTCGTCTGGCTGTGCGCGACCTGCGTGTTCGTTATACTGTGCCTCTTTTTGCCGAATTTGGAGTGGCCTTGGCTCACCTTTTTGATTGCGGCGCCGTTGTCGTCGATCGTGGTGTTGGTGTTTGCGTGCATTTGGAAATACAAAATGCTCAATTTCATCTCCACGTCACTACTTATTTGGACGTCGTTGACGGCGATATTTATCACGTTGCTACTGGTGGGGTCGTTGTACGGTCTGTCGATTGGCGGGCTCTGGACGATATTCTTGATCGGCGCGCCGTTGCAGGTGTTAGAGGTGTTGTGGGCGTTCTTCCGCTACTCCGTATTCAAGGCGCGCGGTGGCGAAAAGGCACCTAAAAAAGAGAAATCTGCGAAAAAAGAAAAGAAGCAAAAACAAAAAGACGAAGACTAAGGGCTCGCCTTAGTTTTCGTTTTCTCTTACGCGCGCATGCGTAAGGAAGGGGCGAAAGATGCTTTGCATGCATTGTGGACACAATCAAGCGACGAAATCCAAAGAGGTCGTGGAAGGGGGAAAGAAGGTCAGTAAGTTTTACTGTGCCGAGTGTTTCCGCGCCCTTTTTCAGCCTGAGGAGGAGAAAGTGCAAAAGTGCCCTTATTGCGGCAAGAGCAAAGACGCCGTCCTCAAGAGTGGTTTGGTCGGTTGCGCCAACTGCTATACGACCTTCTCCAAGCAGTTATTGCCCATCGTCCAAAAGACGCAAGACAGCGTATTGCACACGGGCGAGACGCCGAAAGAGGCGGATAGAGAGGTGCGTCTAAAAATTCGCCTGCGCGAGTTGCAGGTACTGATGGACAAGCGCATGGAAGAGGAGAACGTAGAAAAGGTCAAGGAATACTCCAAGGAAAGCAGACGCATCAGCGCGTTGATGGGAGGGAAGTAATGGCGACGATTCCTGAAAAAATCGAGACGATCGTCTTGTCCACCCGTCTTCGCCTTGCGCGCAACTTATCCGCGTATCCTTTCCCGTCCGCGATGAAAAGAGGTCAGGCGGAAGACGTCTTAATCCTCGTCCGCGACGCGCTCGAACGGCTGGATAAGTTCCAAGAATACGACATGTGGAAACTGGAGGAAGGGGAAGGCATGCTCTTGCAGGAGCAGCACCTCATCAGCCCTGCCTTGCGCAAGAGAAAGGATTATTCGGCGGCGTTCATTTCCAAAGACAACCGCGTGTCCGTGATGGTCAACGAAGAGGACCACCTGCGAGAGCAATACATTATGAAAGGCTACAACCTCTATCCCGCGTACGAGCGGATTAAGGGTTTGGATTCGGGCTTGGGTAGATTGCTTAATTTTGCCTACGATAAGACGCTGGGTTATTTGACGGCGTGTCCCACCAACTTGGGCACGGGTATGCGCGCGTCGGTGATGATGTTCCTGCCGGGGCTGACGTATAGCAAAGAGATAGATTCGTTGTTGCCCCGTCTAAAAGAGGTGGGAGTGACCGTCCGCGGCGTGTTCGGCGAAGGGAGCATGGCGGAAGGATACACCTACCAGGTGAGCAACGAACAAACGCTCGGCTTGACGGAAGAGGAGATCGTCCAAAAGATATCCAAACTCACCTATAACTTATGCCATTTAGAGATAAAGGCGAGGCGGAAGATGCTGGAAGATAACCCAATCGCCCTCAAAGACGAGTGCCTGCGCGCGTACGGGATTCTCACCAATTGCGCAAGGCTTTCGGACGAGGAGTGGACGGCACGCGCCGTCAAAGTGCGTTTGGGGATAGCGCTTGGATTTTTCGAGGTGTCCAACACCGACGAATTCACCGATTTCCTCAACGAAATGCGCCCTGCCTCCTTCGAGATAGAGAACGGGCTGATAGGCGCCACCAAAGAGGCACGGGAAGAGGCGCGTGCACAAATTATCGTCAAAGAATTGCCTGCTTACGTCCGTAAGGCGTAGCCAAAATTAGGATAAGGAGCCACCAATCGACATATGTCCAATTTATCCGCAAACACCGAAAAAGTATTAGACGCCGCCAACGGCGCTTCTATCGAATACGGCGCAGTATACATCGGCACCGAGCACTTAATCTACGGATTTTTGTGCGTGCCCGATTGTCAGGCGGCGAAGTTGTTGAGTGCCTACGGCGTGACGCTGGACAACTATGCCCCTCTTTTCGCGCGCACGATTGATCCACGCGTGACGGCAGAGGGAATGACCGCGCGCACCAAGACTCTTTTCCGCAAAGCGTTGAAACAAGCAGAGGATATGGGTATGGTGACGGGCACGGCGCACGTGCTTGCCGCCGTCTTAACGCAGTACGATTGTTGTGCGGTCAGTTTGCTCTGCAAACTGGGCGTCAATATCGAAAGGTTGTACCAGAGCGCGCAGGACGCGATTGCCTATTGCAAGACGCAAGGAGAATTTAAGCGCGACGAATCGACGTCGAGCGGCAGTTATCTCTCTCACGACTGGGACGCACCCGTTAAAAAGGCGTACGCGACGGTGTCGGGGCAAGAGGAGGATGCAGGTCGTAAGAGCCCTGCGTATGAAAAATTATCCCAGTACGGTACGGACGTCACCTTGCGTGCAAGACAGGGCAAGACGGACCCCGTAATCGGCAGACAAAAGGAGACGGAAAAGGTCATACAAGTCCTTTGCCGCAGGTCGAAGAACAATCCCGTCCTGATGGGCGAGCCTGGCGTCGGCAAGAGTGCGATCGTCGAGGGCTTGGCACAGGCAATCGTCGCGGACAAAGTCCCCGACCAACTCCGCAACAAGAAGGTGTTTTCCGTCGATTTGCCAGGGATGGTGGCTGGCGCGAAATATCGAGGTGATTTTGAAGAAAGATTGAAGGATTTGATAGAGGCGGTTATTCAAGACGGAGACATCGTCCTCTTTATCGACGAAATTCACACCATCGTCGGGGCGGGCTCTACCGAAGGGAGTATGGACGCCGCCAACATTTTAAAGCCACTCCTTGCGAGAGGTGATTTGCAGGTAATCGGCGCGACGACGATAGAGGAATATCGAAAATATATCGAAAAGGACGCGGCGTTGGAGCGTCGTTTCACCCCCGTTTTGGTGGAGGAGCCTTCCGAAAAGGACGCAATCGCCATTTTGAAAGGCTTGCGCGGTAAATACGAGCAACACCACGGCGTCGTCATCACCGACGAAGCGGTAGAGGCGGCGGTGACGTTGTCCGTCCGCTACATCACGGACAGATTTTTGCCCGACAAGGCGATAGACCTCATCGACGAAGCGGCGAGTGCGGCACGCATCTCCAAGGGCTCGGACGAGAGCGTCAACGCCAAAGAGGAGAGGGATAGGCTGGACGTAGAGTGGCAACAGGCGCAATCGCGTGGGGAATACGC
>JAFVXN010000073.1 GCA_017501125.1 Clostridia bacterium | reverse complement strand
TTCTCGAAGAGATAACAATTCAAAAGACGCATACGAAGCACAGTACGTTGTTGTACTGTGCTTCTTTTTAGTCGTGTACGGCTAGTACACTCCTTGCAAAGATGCTCGTACGCCTAGTCCTGTACTCCGTCTTCGCCTTTTGAGGCTTGCTCGTAGTTCCTTGTCTCGCTCGTATTTCCGCTTTTTTGGGCGTAGGTACGCCCGTGCTGCTTTGCTCGTGTACGCATAAGTACACTCCCTGCATCGGTACTCACGCTCCTGTCTATACTCGTATCTCCGCCTTTTCGCAAGCGGTATTGATTTTAATTTGCGCGTATTGATGCTTTTTTAGTTTTGAAAAATAATTGCAACAAGGAGTAATTCAACAAAAAAAATCCTTGCGCGGAGGACGCAGGGATTTTTTAGTGGCGGATATAGAAAAAGGTGTTAAACTCGTACCTGTACCGTGTATTTTTGCATTATTTACCCTTTTTGATGCGTTTTGAGGCGGTATTGTGGCGCTCTATAAAGGACAGGTATGCGTCGGCGTTTTGGGAGGGGGCAGGCGGTGGCGTTATCTTTTCGGGTGCGTTTGCCGAGGGCTCGCCTGAAAAGTCTGCCCCTTTTTCCTCTTTTTTCTCCTCGTTTTTTTGCAAAGCAAACCTTAAAAAATTCAACAAACCGAAAGGCTCCATACGATAAAATCTCCAAAAAAATAACTTTTCCCGAAAAATAAGCGAAAAAAACATACTGTTTTTTATTGCTTTCGTCGGCGTTTTGATATATAATAGAATATGCGTTAGTATAGTCGGGGAGTACACCTTATTCCCGAAAAATCTAAGCGTTAAGGAGTCCTTTGCTATGAAAAAGCAAAAAAAGAGCATTTTAGGGGCGATTGCCGTATCGGCAGCGCTTATCAGCGCGGTATGTTTCTCCGCTTGTACCCCCGAGAGTTATTCGATTGAAAAATTGGAAGATTACGTTTCGGCGGCAACGGTCACCTCCAACGGCGGTTTCGTCGTGCAAAAAGGGGAGTTCGTCTACTTTATCAACGGCGAAGCAGCGTACAACGCGGACAATACGTTCGGCAACGCGAAAAAGGGTGCGCTGATGCGTATCCGTGAGACTGATTTGCAGAAGGGCGATTACGAGAAAGCGCAGACCGTCGTGCCTATGCTTTTCGTCTCGCAAGATTACGATAGCGGTATCTTTATCCACGGCGACTACGTCTATTACGCTACGCCGACGACGGACAAGGACGAGTACGGCAACGTGAAGAACACGATGATCGACTTTAAGCGTGCAAAACTCGACGGTACGGATACGATGGGCGGATATTTCTTCCAAAGTAGCGACAACGACGGGCAATTCCGTTTCGTCAAGGGTGAAAACGGCGTCGTCTACTGTCTGTACGTGGAGAACGGCGTACTGAGCGCCTTCAATACGAGCACTTACGAAAAGAAGGTGCTGGTCAAAGGAGCCGCGTCCGAATTCTTCTTTGATAATGTCAGCAAGGAGAGCGGCAAAGTCTATTACACGATGGCGCCCGTCAAGGACGAGGTCAAAGACGGCACCGTTGCCGCTTTCGACTATAACCAAATCTATTGCGTGACGCCCGATGCTTACGCGACGGTGGACGGCAACGTAGGTTCGTACACGGTCCACAACACCGCAGGCGAACGCACCTACGATTATAGCGATATGAAAGGGGATTTGGAGGCTAGTTATTCCGGCTTCAACGCTTGGGATTACACAAGTTATCCGTACGTGAACTTGGGCGAACTCGTCCTCGACGGTATCGGTAGCGACAAAGTCCTTTGCCCCACGACGATGTATAACGACGAGGCGGACGTGACGGCGGCGGTAGGGCATATCGAAATGCTCGGCTACACCTACACCTTGAAAGCGAACGAGAACGGCAACGTCTACTATACGAGAAACAAGGTAGCAGGGGATTCGGAAAGCGCACTTTATTTCCTCGACGAGAACACGATTAACCTTGCGAACTGGAATACGGTAGAAGGCAATTTACCGACGAAATTGGACGTCGCGGCAAAGGATAACGCTTTTGCGAGCAACGCGGAGATTATGTATCTCTACGACGGCGCAAAACACACCTATCTCTACAGCGACGGCTCGGCGATTTATAAGTCGGGTACCGACTACGCAAAACCCATCAAAATGACGGACGCTTCGTCTGCGACGCTGTTGATGTTGAACGGCAATTACCTGTATTATACCGTCAACAACAAGTTGACCCGTATCAACTATACGAGTGACAACGAAGACCATTACGAATTCGCTTACGACGTCAGCGAGGATCTTGCAGGGGAGTACAAGCCCAGCGAAATCGCGCAAGTCTCCGTCGATACCTCTTGGTACAAGCCGGAATTCGTCGGCGAGGTTCTGCTGTATAACAACGCGGACGCCTACAACTATATCTACGCGATTGATTTGGGCGTTAAGTACGACGACGGTGGCACGGAACAGATAAGAGGTATGACGGCGAAGGAAGTCAACGCGGTCATCGAGAAATACAACGAGTTCGAGGACTACCTCCTCAACGATATCACCGACGACGCCGTCCGCAACGCAATGCGTTATATCTATAAGGCGGATTCCTTAGAGGCGTTCACGGCGGTGGAAGATTTGTATACCGACGTGCAGGTGGAAGAGGTCAAGGCTTTCTTCGAAAGACGTCTTAGCACCAACAAGAGCGCCAACGACTACACGGATAAGTTCGTCGACGACGAAGGCGTCGCGTACGACAGGGCGACCTATTTCGTAGGTCAAGTCGGCGAGATGACGGACGAGGACAAGGAGACGATGAAGACGGCGAACGCAGCGAACCTCTTGAAGAGGACGGAAACTGCCGCTGACGAATCCTTCCCCGTATGGGCAATCGTGCTCATTAGCGTAGGCGGTGCGTTAATCGTGGCGGCTGGTGTGACGGTGCCCGTCGTATACTTCTACAAGAAGAAGAAAAAGAGACTCGCGGATATCGAGGCGACGAAGGTAAGAAAGCGCAGACAAAAGATTGATACCACCGACGACAAGACGATTGACGTCTATGCGGACGATTCTGCCAAGGCAGCGGACGATGGCGCAGAGAGCGTGCAAGAGATCGACGAAGCGGTAGAAGAAACCGCCGACGAAGCGGTGGAAGAAACGGCAGAAAACGCCGCGGAAGACGCTACCAACGACGTGCAGGCAGACGCCGCGGAAGAAAAAGCGAAAGACGCTGAATAAAAAGAAAAACGGGACCTTTTCGTAAGAGAGGGTTCCGTTTGTGTATAAAAGACGAATTTTTTTGCAAAATAATAAAAAAAATCAAAAAAGTCGCAAAAAACAGTTTACAAAAAAAAGAAATCCTAATATAATATAGCAAAATCATATGCGCGCGATGCGTGTAAAAAGGATAACGAGGGAAAAGTGTATGGCAAGATACGTGCTGTGTCCTAGATGTGAGTTGAATTTCATTGATGCGGATAAAGACGAGTACTGCGAAGTTTGCGTAAAGGAATTGCGCGGCGAGAAGACCATTTCGGACGACTTCGACTTGGAGGAGGGGACGGAAGAGACGGAACTTTGCCCCATCTGCGGCTAAAACTATATGGTTTACGGCGAGAAGATGTGCGAGGAGTGCAAGAAAAAATCGGAGTACCAGGAAGAGGACGAGGTCGAAGAGGAAGAGGATATCGACAAGGAAGACGCTTCTTGGCGTAGTTATCTCGACGACGAGCCTGAGGATTTGGGTATCAATATCCCCGACGAGGAATTCGACGACGAGGAAGTGGACGAAGAAGAGGAAGAAGAGGAATACGCGGAAGAAGAGTTCGAGTACGTCAGCGCCGACGATTATAACGAGGACGAAGACGACGAGGATGACGACGAGGATGACGA
>JAFVXN010000072.1 GCA_017501125.1 Clostridia bacterium | reverse complement strand
GCGCTCCCCTTTGACGTAAAACGCCGCCATTTTTCTCATAAACACGGTGGCGAATTTCTCGCCGTATATCGCCAAAGTCTCGTCTGCCTGCGCCTCGAATAAGTCGTATTTGTCGCGTTTTTTCTCGCCCGTAAAATCGCAAAAAATCTGCGGATTGAACAGGGCGGCACGCGCCACCATTATCCCGTCCGCGCCCGTCTCTTGCATCAGTTTTTCGCCGTCTTCCAAAGAGAATACGCCACCGTTGGCAATCACGGGGATATCCACCGCTTTTTTGACCGACGCAATCGCCTTATAATCCACCTCGCCTGCGTATATCTTGTCCCTCGTCCTGCCGTGGACGGTGATTAGCGAAGCCCCTGCCCCTGCCATTTTCTTGGCGAACTCGGTGGCGACGATCGTTTTTTCGTCTAGACCGATGCGCATCTTGACGGTAATTATCTTACCGCTCTTGACGCACTCCTTGACGATTTCCTCCGCAAGGTCGGGTTCTAAAAGCAAAGCGCTACCCTCGCCGTTTTTGTAAATTTTCGGCACGGGGCAGCCCATATTGATATCGACGATGGGAAAGGGCGAGAGCGCCTCGTGTTCGCACGCGGCTCGCATGGTGTCGGGCTCTCTGCCGAAGATTTGCGCCGCGACGAGCCCTTCCCTTTCGTCCGTGTACAACAGTTCCTTCGTATTCTCACTGCCGTATTTGAGCCCTTTTGCGCTGACCATCTCGGTAAAACACAGCCCTGCGCCCGCCGTCTTACACACCTTGCGGAAAGGGTAGTTAGTATACCCTGCAAGGGGGGCTAAAAACAGATTGTTGGCGGTGGATAACCCACCGATTTTGATAGGAGAAAGTTGCATTACTCCCCCTTCAACGCCGCTTTTGCCCTGCGGTAGTAGTCGTCCCACTCCGCCTCGCTAAGCGCCGTCACGTCCTTGCCGTCCGCTATCGCGTAGCCTTCGGCTAAGGTAAATCTTTTCGCAAACCTATCCACACTTTCTTTGAGCGCTTTCTCCGCGTCTACGCCCGCCTTTCTTGCCACGGACACCGCCGCAAACAATACGTCGCCCATCTCTTTTTCCATCGCCTGCTCGTCACGGTTTTCCACCGCCTCGAAGAACTCGGCAATCTCACGTTGTAATTGCTCCGCCGCCTGCCTTTCATCGGCAAAATCGAGCCCTGCCTTTGCCGCACGCTTACCCACTTTTTGCGCCCGAAGCGCCGCAGGAAACGCCTTGGGCACGTCGTTAACCGCTTTCGCGAAGGTGTCCTGCCCCTTTTCCTTCATTTTGTTCTGTTCCCAGACGTTGAGGGCGCCCGCCTCGTCGCTCGCCTTATCTTTGCCAAAGACGTGCGTGTGGCGGAAGATGAGTTTGTCGCACACGACACTGGTAATATCCGTCAGCGTGAAGGCGGACTGCTCCTCCTTCATCACGGCGTGGAAGACGACCTGCATCAGCAAATCGCCCACTTCTTCCAAGATTTTTTCATCGTCGTCGAGGTCGATTGCGTCCACCAACTCGTACGCCTCCTCAATAACGTTCATCTTGATGCTTTCGGGGGTCTGCACCCTGTCCCAAGGACAACCGTCGGGACGGCGCAACCGTTCGATAATCTCCTTTAAGTCGTACACGGAAAAACGCCTTTTTTCTAGGAGTTCCACCCTATCCACGACGATTGCCGTCCTATAATCGTACGAAGGCTGTCTATCCATCTCGTACAGCGGCATCTTCTTGCTCGTCTGCCCGTCGAAAAAGCGGACGGGAATTTCGTCGCCGAAAAGTTCGGCAAGCGCCAGTTTTACGTCGCCCGCAAAGCCTTTGTCGTCGATATCGTACACGATAAGAGGCAGGGTCAATCCGTCCTTTACCCTATCGAACAGTTCGTACGCGGAAAGGGCGGTATAGGCACACCCGTCCAATCCTGCCCCCTCGATAAGCGTACTCACCTTGGACACGCCCCCTACGATTTGCATTTTTCCACGCGTTTTCTTGCGCAGTTTTTTGACGGAATTGTCCTCCGCCGCCGCGCCGTCCACGCAATAGACGACTTCCTCGCCGTGGCTGAGCACCTCCTTTGCGAGGTTGTCCGTCAAGGTGTTGAAATTACGGCTTTTTTCGTAGACGTAATCGAGACAAACGTGTTCTACGCCCAGCGCGCGCAAATTCTCGTAGGAATCCGTCTTCTGCGTACGGCAAAGCACGACGCCCTTTTTTGCGCCTTCTATAACGGCAGTTTTACCCGCCTCGGTCAAGTCCCCTTTTTTTACACCCAAACCAACGACAACGATCATTTTTGCTCCTTCGTATCGGCAAAACACCGTCCGCCGACACGTCCTCTTTCGTCACCTTTATATTATAATATAAATCGAGCAAAAAAGCAACCAAATATCCAAAATTCGTCGCCAACGCCGCGCCGTAAATGGAAAATCGGGGATTCCCCACCAACCACAGTTGCAAAACCGCCTTGAGCGACATCGCCACGCCCATGGAAAATGCGGCGCGAGACGGTTTGCCCAGCGCCGTCAAGCACGCCGCCGCCGTCTGCAAGCAGGATAAGGTCACCGTGCTGACGGCTAGCATTCGCACTAATCTTACCAAAATCTCTCCGTCTGCCACGGAAAGG
>JAFVXN010000071.1 GCA_017501125.1 Clostridia bacterium | reverse complement strand
CAAATCGGCACGCCTAAGTGGAAGGCAAAATTGCCCGTATCGACGTACCCTTTCCCTCGCCACTCAACGCCGCCTCCTTCTATCGCACAATCGACGAAAAACGCAGCGCGCATCTTACGCCGTCGCAACCGCCACGCCGTCTCCGACAAAATACAAGCGACGGACAAAAACAAAAGGACTAGTAGCACAAGCGGAGGCGTAGCGAAGTAATACCCTCCCGAAGGGAGAGGTAAAAAGGACGCCAAAGCGAACGTACCCCCAGCCACGGCAAAAGAAAAGGCAAAAAACAGCCCCACGCAAAAGAAAGTTCTGCCCAGTTGTTCCTTCGTCGACAGGACGGGCAACAACGCCCCCGTCGCTATCTTATACACCACCGCCCACGCGATAGGCAGATGCAACAAAGGAAAAACGACCGCCACCACTCCGCCGAAAAAACACCCGATTAAAAGGCGCGGCGTGCGCCTGCAACCGCTGTATTTTAGCGCGAGCAACAGTAGCACTCCGTCCAAAAATGCGTTCTCCAAAAACGCGTATTCGATATACACCGTTTGCGTCGTCATGCCTGTCATTATAGCGACTTTTTACCCTCGTCGCAAAAAGAATTTTGTCGAAAGAACGCCTTTTTCGTCGAAGGCGTTTTCTCGCCACTCCCCTCTTATTTTGCCAACGACGCCGATACTTTCACTTTCTCCCTTTTTCCCCTTTTTTTGCGTAAACACGTCAAATTTCCCTTCGTCCCGTTTGCTATACTGACCAAAACGCGCGAAGGAGTGCCCGTATGAAACAAAAAACTTTCCAACCACTTTCCCTTTTACTATACTTGCCCGCGTGGCTCGCCTTATTATGCCTTAGCCAAGTCGGCGACAACGCCGAGCCCTTTGGGCTCGCCTTTTTAACCGCCCTCTGCCTTTCGGGGCTCAACCCGTACGTCTGCGGCGTGGGATATTTTCTTTCCTCGCTGATTTTTTGGGAGTGGAAAATTATCTTATGTTATCTCGTCCAAGCGCTACTGAGCGTCGCCGCTTTTACGATGTTCAAAAAGGCTCGGCTGGCTTTCACCCTGACGGGCAAGGAAAAAACCGTCTCTCTCTTTCCTCCCTTTCTCGCCTTAGCGTTAGGGCTTGCCGTCTTTTTATTCCTACCTGATTTTCAGGCGTATCCCCTGCCCTTTTCTATCCCTTTCTTGAAGGGAGCCTGGACGCAGAAAGCCGTCGTCTGCGCGGTAATTTTTCTCTCGTCCGTCCTCTTTTCCCTCGCCGTCTACGCCCTAACCCATAAACTGCTAAAATGCCGATTACGGGTAGAAGAACTGCTTTTCTCCGCCCTATTATACGTACTGACAGGGATAGGTTTTTGCCGTTTTTTCGGGTTCTTCGCGTATCTGGGTGCCGCCGTTTTTCTTTTGCTCGCCTTTTGCCACCTCACAAAAGACGGTAGCGGCGTCCTATTTTCTTTCGTACTAAGCCTACCCTGTACGCTACTTGGCAACACGGCGATGGCGAGATTTTTCATCTTGGCTATCGCACTCGTCCTCTTTTGCAGGACGGGCAAAATCGGGCTGTGCCTTGCCGCCCTTTCCGTCCTTACCCTCTTTGCCTACGTAGACGGCGCGTTAACCCCCTCCTCCGCTCTGTTCATCCCCACTTTGCTATCCGCGTTAATCCCCGCTTTCCTTTTCCTTATCACCCCTTCTGCACTCCAACAAAAACTGGAAAACGAACTGATTTTTTATCGGGAAAAACACCTTGCGCGCATCAGCGTTAATCTCAGTCGTGCCGCGGCAGGCGGACAACTTTTCGAACTGTCCGCACTCTTCAAGGAGATCCAGACCACCTTCTCCTCCCTCTCCTGCGACGACGCGGAAAAGAACGCGCGCGCCTTCATCGTCAACACCGTCTGGCAGGAGTGCTGTCAGGCGTGCCCGTCCTATAAAAATTGCCAAATGCGCGGAGGCAAAAGCGAACTGCAACGTCTCGTCGAGGTAGGGTGCATGAAAGGCAGGACGAGCCTAATCGATATGACGGACAACCTCGCCTCGCTATGCGATAGGCAGAGCGACCTATTATACTCCGTCAATCGACACCTGACCGATTTTAAGCGGTTTATGCTGGAGTCGGAAAACGCCGCGTCGGGCAGGGAACTACTGGCGGCGCAGGCGCAAGGTGTCAGCGAAATCTTGAAAAACCTCGCCTTGGAACAAAGCCAGCCGTTGACTAGACAGACGCAACTGGAAAAGGAATTATCCGTCGCCTTCTTAAAGGCGGGGGTCGTCTGCACGGAGATTATGATCTGTGGCGACGAGGAGGATTTTACCCTTTCCCTCATCACCTACGGCAACACGGATATCCAAAGGATATCCGCGGTAGCAAAAGACGTCTTAAAAACGCCGCTGATGACCTCAAAACGCATCTCCTTAAGTCGCGACAAGTGCTGTTTTATCTTGCGAAAACGACCCTATTTCGACGCTGCGTTTGGCGTCGCAGGGCGGACGAAGGAGGGAGAAAAAGCGTGCGGCGACGCCTACTCCGTCCTCAAAATCGACGAGAGGCGATTTATCGTCGCCCTCGCAGACGGTATGGGGAGCGGTGAATACGCGCAGACGATTGCCTCGTGCACCCTCTCCCTTTTGGAGAGTTTTTATCGCGCAAAAATGCCGCCCGAACTCATCCTTTCCACCATCAACAAGTTGCTCAGTTTCGGCAAAGAAGAGAGTTTTACCTGCGTGGATATCGGCGTAGTCGACCTTGACAACGGCAAAGCGGACGTCGTCAAAATCGGCTCCCCCACCTCTTTTATCCTCAGCGAAAAGAGCATTCAGGTACTGGAAAGTTCCTCCCTGCCCCTCGGTATCCTTGACAGCCTGCGTCCCGATTGCGTCTCTTATCCTCTAAAAGAAAACGACGTCATCCTTTTCGTCAGCGACGGAATCAGTAGCGCTTTCGGATCGACCACCGACCTTTGCAACCTCTTAAAATCCGCCGCCACCTCCAACCCGCAACTACTCGCTGACAGCGTACTCGACTACGCCTTACAAAAATACGGCGACGTCGCCAAAGACGATATGACGGTGGTCGCAGTTCGGCTGTATAAAGCCGCCTAAAAATACAATTATTTTCGCCAGAGCCTTGACATTCTTCTCCTGCGCGCGTATAATAATGATGAAATAAGTATACGAAAGGAGGATAATTATGGGCGAAATTCAAAAAAGGAAATGCCCCTATTGTGGTAATATGACGCCCGTCGGTGGCGAATACTGTGCCGCTTGCAACAGTTTCTTGGGCAACGACCCCACGCAAAAAGAAACGGCGCAATACGCACAACCCAAAGAAGAACAGAGCGCACAACCCGTTGCGCAAGCCTCTTACGAGGAACACGACGAATTCTTTAGTTCGTCCCAAAAGATTTGCCTTGCCTGTGGCAGACAAATCAACGCCAACGCAACCTATTGCCCCATCTGTGGGAATTTGGCGGATAGGCACCCTGCCCAATCGGCTCAACCTACGCAATCGGCGCCCACGAAGACTAGCAACCAGCCTTGGGAAACCTTTGCCTTGCTGGGGTTCATACTGTCCTTCTTCGAACCCGTCGTCGCCCTCGTCTTTTGTATCCTCGCGCGCAAGCACGATATCTCTCCGAACAGGCGCGGCATGGCTACGGCAGGGCTCGTCATCTCAATCGTTTCCCTTGCGCTCGTATTTTTGATTTATTTCATCTATTATTTGACCGTCATGGGAACCGCTTTCGCTCTATATTAACGCTATGAAAAAAGACAAGGTTTTTACGCCTTGTCTTTTTTATCGAAACAAAACCCCCTACACTAGTAGGGGGTTTTTATTATCTTACAATCGCTTAGAAAGAGAATCTTTCTGCGCACTCGGGGCAGACGTACGCAACCGCGCCTTCTTTCGCCCAAACGATCTCACCACAGTGAGGGCACTTAACTTTCTTTGCCTCGCCAAGGACCAATTCCTCGTCCTCGTCGGCAGGTTTCTTCCAGTTTTTGACCTCTTCTTGCATCGTTTCAGGAGAGGCGTCCTCTTTCGCTCTTTCCAGCCATTTCGCTTTCAGCGCCGCTTTGTACGCCTCGCGCTTTAACGCGTTGGTTGCGATGGGAGTTGCATAGACGCGCCCGTCCTCGTCAACCTCAGCCGCCGTCGTAGCCGCACCGCCGCAGGAATCACATTCTGCACACGCTACTTCGTCGGGCAAATCCGCTACGGGGTCTGCACAAGGGACGTTTTCTCTATCCTTCGGCAAGCCTGCAAGGAGGAATTCCATTGCGCACAACGCCGCCGCAATCACCAATACGTAAATCATCTGCATGGATACGGCGGTAGAACCGTGCGCCAACGCCAGATACATCTTAAGCCCATTGAACGCCAACGCAGCCGCCATCGTCAAAATAGCGAAGATGCGCACCGTCCACATACCTTTCGCCTTACTACCTTCCCTATCCCACTCCGTCGGGTTGGCCGCGTGTACGACGATCAGGAGCATAAAGTGGCAGATACTAAGTTGCAGCAAAGGATTGAAACAGTGGCTGACGATGGTACCGAAATTCGCCTTAAAATCACCGAACATCGTGACCCACGATTCCTTATTGAAGAAAAAGAGATAGTTATTGATGATATTCGCCTGCGACATAAAGAACATGAGCGCGGCGACGAGCACCATTTGCATTGCGTTGCGGACCATGGGCAGGAATCTACCCTTAACGCGGGGTTCTTCCTTAATCATGCCGTCTTCCACGTTGAAGCGGCTCGTACCCATACCGATATATCCGCCGACGAAGTGAACCGCCAAGAAAAGAACGGTCACCAAATAGAACAACGTCGTGGGCGTGGACTCGATAAACATATGGGTGAAATATACCAAATACAACTGCGCAACGTAGGTAGAAGAGAAAATTTTCGCCAATCTATCCATAGCGAGCGCGTTTTGATTGTACCCTATCTCCTTCGAGCCTTTACGGAACAAGCCGTCCAAAGTAAGGACGGAAAGAATCACGTTCAACAAACATACGGCTACGGTGAATACGTACAAAAGGGAGACGAAGAAGTTCATCCCGATTGCAAACACCGACAGTTTGAAATACGCCATCTCTTCCATCGGTCCCCAGCAATTGAGGATACTGAGATCCCCCGTGATGGAGAAACTGACGTTTTGGATCAGCGGGAAGAAGGCCGCAACCGTCATCAAAAGGACGCCGAAGAAATATAACAGCCCTGCGATACGTTGTTTTTTACTAGAGGCGCGCATACTTTCGCGCATTGCCTGCTGCTTTTTCGTCAACACTTGACTCATGCCACACCTCCTATCACTTTAAGAAAGGATTGAGGAAGGACGACCGTCGTCGCGTTCAAGTAGGAACAAATCCACTCGTGGTGACCCGTCTCGTATCTTTCCCCTGCCGTCTCGTAAGAGAAGGAAAGCGTGGGCGTCATACCAGGCTTTAAGTAGCCGTTGCCCGACTTATTCCCTTTGGCCATAGAGAAGGCGAATTGACCGTTGAGAAAATCGTAGTTGCCGTAGACCGCGTCTTGCAACAGCGAAGCAGCCGAACCCATTACGTTGGTCAACGAGCCGCTAACCTCCGTCCACTTTTCCTTAGCGAGCAATTCAACGTCGCTCGCCGATTGATCCGCCTCACAATAGCGGCCCCAAATCTTGCCGGCGTTTTCGCCCTTTTTGCAGACGATGAATTCCCTAACCGTTCTATTAAAGGTCAGCGCCTCGGCATACTCGTCCGTCACCGTGAACATCGTGTAGTTCTCGTCCACCTGTGCCTCGACCTCTCTCCAAGCGTTGGTGTACGTCTGTTGTTTCCAGTTGGCGTATTCCAACGAACAGTTATAGGTCATGGTGTACGACGTATACTTTTGCTCTACATCGTAATAGAAGCAGTTTGCCGCTTGGTAGAAGAACCATTCCGTCTCCGTCTTGGAGGTCTGCGCCGTCTCGGGACTAAATCTGTCCATTGCGTTGCCCGTCGTGACGAAGGAGAACATATTCTTCCCCGTCGTCAGCGCACTGCAAGCGAACGTGCCGACGAGCACCGTCGCCGCAATCCCCACGCCAAGCAAACCGCGCATCTTTGCAGACAGCGGCTGAAGCTTTTCTTTCGTTTTCTTTTCCTTATTACCCACTCGAATGCCTCCTCGCATACCGTTGTGCGCCTGCGCCCTTGGGCGCGAAAAAACTAAAACGCGTACTATGTGTTATTTTATATTATAATCATCCTTGCAACCTTTGTCAACACACAAACGGACGATTTTGAAAATATTTTATAATATTTTTATGAAGTTATCCACAAAGCGGACGTGAAAAAACCGCCCTCGTCGGCGGTTTTTAGCGTATCGTTGTCACAATCCTTCGTTAAATTATCTGGATTTGGCAGGTTTTTGCCGAGGCGAGCGCCCTTTCGTGGCTCTCTTTCGTCACACCCGCACAAGCGGAGGCTTGAATCTGCACGAGCGCCTCAGGCACGTAAGCCTTGATCAAAAAGGCGTTGGAAATCACGCAAATATCCGTGCAAACGCCCACCAAAAGAATCTCGTCGTACGCCTTCTCTTTCACGTATTCCGCTAGAGCGACCGACCCGAACGTCGGCTTATCGAAGACCCTTTCGCCTTGATGCAATCCGTCCACGATTTGCCAGCCGTCCGTACCTTTAACGCAGTGTTCTACGGGCAAGTTTTTTCCTTCCTGCGTGGACAGATAGTCCTTACCGTGGGTGTCGCGTGTAAACACTATATCCGTACCTGCCCTGCGGTTTTTCTCTACCAGCGCCTTGACGGTGGGAAGGATTTCCTGTGCCTCAACGCTACCCAAACTACCCGTCACGAAGTCGTTCTGCATATCCACGACGACCAACAATTTTTTCATTATTTCGCCT
>JAFVXN010000070.1 GCA_017501125.1 Clostridia bacterium | reverse complement strand
GCCTTTGCTGCGCCCGTGGAGTTGGGAACGATGTTCACAGCAGCAGCTCTTGCGCGGCGAAGATCGCCCTTACGGTGAGGTCCGTCAAGTACCATTTGGTCGCCCGTGTAAGCGTGAATCGTGGTCATATAACCCTTTCTAATCTTGGAAAGCTTGTTAAGGGTGTTTGCCATAGGAGCAAGGCAGTTCGTCGTACAGGAAGCTGCGGAGATGATGGTGTCGAGCTTCGTGAGCGTCTTTTCGTTTACGCTGTAAACGATGGTAGGAAGGTCGTTGCCTGCGGGAGCGGAGATAACGACTTTCTTAGCGCCTGCTTTGATGTGCGCTTCGCTCTTTGCTTTGGAGCAGTAGAAACCGGTACATTCCAAAACAACGTCAACGTCGTTAGCAGCCCAAGGGCAGTTAGCAGCGTCTTTTTCAGCGGAAATCTTGATGGTCTTGCCGTTTACGGTGATGGTGCCTGCTTCGTCGTCAGCGGAGACGGTATCAGCGAGCGCGTATCTACCTTGAGCGGAGTCGTACTTCAAAAGGTGAGCGAGCATAGAAGGGCTGGTCAAGTCGTTGATAGCGACTACTTCATAGCCTTCTGCACCGAACATCTGTCTGAAAGCAAGACGACCGATACGACCGAAGCCGTTGATTGCAACTTTTACATTTGCCATAATAAAAATTCCTCCATAAAATATGAAAATAATAGTGACTTATTTTTATCGGAGTGGACAAGCCCCTCCAACCAAATATCATTTTACCATACTTTTTTTTATCCGTCAACGATTTTTCACACATGCGCGGAAAATTATTCCTGCTTTTTTTCGGGAACCGCTGCCTTTTGCCGTTTTTGTAAAAAACGGGTCAAAAACTTATAAAAATCTTCCGCGAGGGTGCCTTTGGCTTGCCCGTACAAGGCGATTGTGATATCGCGCTTGCATACGGGCGACGCGACGGGCAAGAGGGAGACTTCTTTGTGTAGGGTTTTCCCCCAAGAAAAGGCGGGATAAAAGCCGACGCCTGCGCCTGCGCCGATGACGTTGCGGACGGCGATGGGGGAGTCCGACTCGAAGACGACGGTGGGGATAAATCCGGCTTTTTTGCACAGTTCGTCGCATTTCGCACGGAACAATCTCGACCCCGCCAGCATAACGAACCCTTCGTCTTTTACGTCTTCAAGGCACAGGGTTCCTTTTTCGTTGTAAGCGGATTGCCTAGGGACGGCGAGAAAGACGGCTTCCTCCAAGACGGTGCAATCGGCGACGTCGTGTCTGTCGACGTGCTTTCCATCCGTCGTGACGGTGACGTCGGAGAGGAGTTCCTCCTCGTTTTGTATGACTTCGAAGATGGCGTCGGCGCGCTTCTTTCGATAGGCGACGACGGCGTCCGTGACTACGGTGGACGCGGCGAGTATATTTAAGCGTATGGTCCTTTTTTCGCGCTCGCTGAATTGCGACATAAGGCGGGGCAATTCCTCAATCGTTGGCAAAATGGAGTCTAATTTTTCTTTTAGAAAAATCCCTTGTGGGGTGAGCCGTACGTTTCTACCCGTTTTGTAGAATAAGGGTGCGCCCAACTCTTCCTCGAGGTCCTTGATGGCTTTCGTCAGGGCTGGTTGTGCGACGTGCAATTCTTCTGCGGCTCTCGTCACGTGCTGAAGGCGTGCCGTCGTTTGAAAATATTTCAGTTTTGTAAGTTCCATAGTTCGCTCCAAAACGATAACGAAAAGTTATCAATTTAATAAAAATTATATATTTTACTTTATTTTTTGTCAAGCGTATAATAGTGGTATGACAAAAAAACGAGGAGAAAAGATATGGAAATCGTAGCGGTGTTGGAGTGTGTAATGTTGGTGTGTTTCGGGCTGTCTTGGCCGATATCCGTCTATAAGAGTTTGAAGACCCGTTCTACCGCGGGAAAGAGCGTGGCTTTTACCGTCGCGATACTCGTGGGATACGCGGCGGGCATCGTCGGCAAGATTATCTCGGGCAATATTACGTACGTGTTGATACTGTATTTGATTAATTTCGTCGTGGTCTGCTTTGACTTTGTTTTATATTTCGTCAATCGCCGTCGCGAACGCATGCAGACGGTAGGGGTCGCGAAAGAATAATAAAGCGTAAAATATCGCGCCGTTTTTCGCAATCGTCGGCTTTTAGCGTGGCTTGATCGACGTGGTCTTGCAATATTGTTAAGTCACTAAAATGTATGACATTTTGGCGAAAACGTTTGCTTTATCCTAAGCGAAGGGGTATAATATAATAAAAAAGAGGCAAAACTTTTACGCAGGAGAAAGAGATGAAGATAGCCTTGATTTGCGACGTTTTGGGGGAGGAGAACAACGGCACGACGATTGCTGCTATGAGTCTTCTTCGGTATCTTAAAAAACGGGGGCACGAAGTTAGATTGGTGTGTGCCGACGCGGATAAAAAAGGGCAGAAGGACGTCTACGTCGTGCCTAATTTAAGTTTCGGGAAACTGCTTGACGATTACGTCGCCAAAGTGGGCGTCACGATCGCAAAGGCGGATAAAGAGATTGTTCGAGAGGCGTTGCAAGGCGTCGACGTCGTGCACGTTTTGTTGCCTTTTTTGCTGGGAAAGGAGGCGACGAAAATAGCCAAGGAAATGGGGTTGCCCGTCACGGCAAGTTTTCACATGCAGGCGCAGAATTTCACGTCCTACGTGAAGATGAACAAGGTTGCTCCGCTCAATACGGCGGTGTATCGGTTTATTTATAACAACGTTTATAAGCACGTCGACTTGATTCATTATCCCACTAAATTTATCCAAGACCTCTTTGAAAAAGAGGTCAAGAAAAAGACGCTAGGTCGCGTTATCTCCAACGGCGTCCACGATTACGTAAGGGCGAAAAAGGTGGAAAAGCCCAAGGAAATGGCGGACAAAATCGTCGTCCTTACGACGGGCAGATACGCCCGCGAAAAATCGCAAGACACGCTGATAAAGGCGATAAAATATTCGAAATATAAAGACAAAATTCAACTGATATTAGGCGGGCAAGGGGTCAAGGAAAAACATTATAAAAAACTAGCGAAGGATTTGCCCGTGCCGCCGATTTTCCACTTCTATTCCCGCACGGAAATTATCGACGTATTGAACTACGCGGATATGTACGTACACCCTGCGGAGATGGAACTGGAAGGGATCTCCTGTCTAGAGGCGATTGCCTGTGGAAAATTGACGATAGTATCCGACTCCAAATTGTCTGCGACGCGCACGTTCGCCGTGGACGACAGGTGCGTTTTTAAGAAACGGAATCCAAAGGATTTGGCAAGGGTGATTGATTTTTGGATAGAACACCCCGAGGAGAAGAAGGCGTGCGAAAAGGCGTATTTGGAAAGTGCGCAACATTTTGAGCACGAAAGTTGTATGGAACAGATGGAAGCCATGTTGTTCGACGCGGTGAAAGGAAAGGCGGAAGAGCAATGAAGAAAGTAATCTACTACAAGGACGAGAGCGAGGACTTTGCAGGGACGAACATCGAGCAAAAATCCCTCTCTCCCGACCATAAATATTTTAGAGGACCTATTTGGCGTGCGGTGGCGTGGTGTCTGTATTATTTTCTCGCCGCGCCCGTAGCCTTCGTGATACGAAAGTTTTGGTATCGCGAAAAGGTGATAGGGAAAGAGAAATTAAAGGCGTATAAAAAGGGCGGATTTTTCCTATACGGCAATCATACGCGGCTGATGGGAGACGTCTTTTGTCCGCCGATGATATGCTTTCCAAAACGGGTATATGTCGTCGCTAACCCCGACGCCGTATCTATCCCCGTCTTGGGTACGTTTCCCGAGATGCTCGGGTGCGTGCCGTTGCCTACGACGAGACGAGGGTGGGGGAATTTTTGTGGCGCGATAGCCAAACACGCGGAAAAGGGGCACGTAATTATGATATACCCCGAGGCAAAGATATGGCCTTATTACACGAAGATACGTCCCTATCCCGATTCCTCTTTCCGCTATCCTGCGGAGACGGGACAGCCCGTATTCTGTATGACCGTGACGCATCAAAAAGGGAAGGTGTTCAAGCGGCCGAAATCTATTACTTATATCGACGGTCCCTTCTTTGCAGAGGAAGGACTGGATAGAAAATCCCGTCAAGTTGCACTCTATAAAGCGGTGAGGGAGTGTATGGAAAATCGTGCAAAAGAGAGCACGTACGAGTATATCAAATACGTAAAAATCGAAGAAAATCCGTCCTGACGTAGGGCGGATTTTTCTCTTGGGGAAGAGAGGATTGCTACAAAGTAGCACTTTTTTATGCGCAAAGGATAAAAAACGGGAAAAATATTGACTAAATCCAAAAACGGGTATATAATATAGGAGTACGGACAAAAAAGAAAAAGGAGGAAAGCCTATGAAAAAGAGGAAGATAGTCGCCTTTTTGGCGGCGGGGATATGTGGAGTATCCGCGCTGGTTGGGTTTAGTGGATGCACCTCCTTTTTGAACCCTGCCGACTACGAACAGTGGAGTACGAACATCGCGTCGAAGACGATGTTATCGGCTGTGCTCGTGGAAAAAATTAATTACGCGACGGGCGAAAAGGGTATGGGGAGCGGCATGATTTTTTACGAGAGCGACACCCATTATTATGTGCTGACCAACAATCACGTCGTGCACAAGAGCGTGGGTGAGGTGAGCGTCGGCTACGAGGCGATCGATTGCTACGACAACGCGTATCTGTCGGCAAAGGTAGAGTATGCCGCCGCCGATTACGACCTAGCAGTCGTCTCTTTCCAAAAGAAGGGGGACGTCGATCTCGAAGTGACGGGGCTTGCGTGGAAGAACGCTACGACCTTGCAACAAATTGCGTTGATTAGCAACCCGAAAGGCAGACACAACGCGACGACCTTTGGGCGAGTCTCTCGCTACGATAGAATAGAGTTGGGCAACAGTAGCGCGGCGGAGTCCAACGTCACCTTTTCCGTGATTGCGCACGATTGTTTCTCTTTGGAAGGTAGCAGTGGCGGCGCGATTATTAACGAAAGTTTAGAGATAGTTGCCGTGCATTACGCGTGTGGATACGCCGAGGACGGGTCTTTCGTGGAAGGGTACGCCGTTCCCGTAGAGAAAGTGAGAGAATTCCTCGTGACGGCGGAGACGGTCACGGGCAAGGAATTGGGAGTATAGAAAAAGATGAAAAAGAGATGGACGAAGATAGCGGCGTTGGCGCTGGCGCTATGCGCAGGCTTGACGGCGACGGGCTGTTTGGATTTGGGCGGTTCGAAAAGTTGTAAAGAGTGTGTGGACGAAGACGCCGACCACCGTTGCGACGCGTGCTATAAACGGGTGACCGATTGCACGGACGAGGACGACGACCACCGCTGTGAAACTTGCGGTACCGCCGTCAGCGTTTGCATAGACGCCGACCACAACCATTATTGCGATATTTGTAATACGAGGACGAGCGGTTGCACGGACGCTACGGGCGATCACCACTGCGACGTATGTTCGCTGGAGATTAGTTATTGCTTGGACGTAGACGATAATCACCGTTGCGACGTATGCAACAGGCGCGTCGGTTGCGAGGACGTCGATCACGACGGGCATTGCGACGATTGCACCGAGGAGATGGCGGTCTCCACGTACACCGTCAACTATTACGTCGACGGCGAGGTAGTTCGCACGGAGACGGTTTATTCGGGGGAGAAAGCGCCTACCGCCCCGCGCGAAGCGGACGGATTCTATCAGTTCGTCGGTTGGGCAACTAACGAGAATTATACGAATATGTACGACTTTACCCGTCCCGTATATTCCAACGTCAACCTGTACGCATACTACCAGTTGGATTACGCGGCGTTCACCAACGAGTTGACGGTCAATTATATGGACGGAATCGTATCGGTACACACTATTTTCAAGGACACGGACGGCTTGACGTACTCTTCGCTTGGTAGTGGCGTGCTGTACAAATACGTCGAGTCGACGAATACCTATTATCTTTTGACCAACAACCACGTCGTCCACAAATACAGAGTGGCAAAATTAGCAGGGAGAAGGAACGAATTGACCGTGCGCGATTGCTTCGATACGGAATACGCGGCGACTCTCGTCTGCACGGACGCGGAATACGACCTCGCAGTCGTCAAATTTACGAAAGACGAACACGATTTGACTCCCTTTGAGTTCGCGACCAGCAATCCTACGATAGGGCAGGAGATTGTCGCTGTCGGCGCGCCTTATGGGCAAAAGAACGCCATTACCTACGGCAAAGTTGTGCAGTACGGCGGTTGTAATATCGACGAGATGTCGAGCATCGACTTCCATTGCGTCCAGCACGACGCGTGGATGGCGACGGGCTCGTCGGGCGGTTTGATGATGGATCTTGATTTCAAGATTATCGGCGTAAATTTTGCCATCAACGTGCACCCCACGACGGGTGAACACACGTATAGTTGGGCGGTGCCTCTACTGAAAGTGAAGGAATATTTGACCGTTAACAATCAGTTGTAAAAAAGGGTGCCGCGAAAAGGAGAAAAGATGAAAGCAAGGGTAGGATTATACAGCGTCGGGCTCAACACCTATTGGGGACAATTCCCCGACCTCGAAAAGAGGATTAAAGGCTATAATGCCTTTATAGCCGAAAAAACGGCTGGATTCGACGCGGAAGTGTACAACTTCGGGTTGGTGGACAGCGTGGAAAAAGCCAAGGCGTGCGGCGAATATTTCAACGCGAAAAACGTCGATATTATTTTCGTGCATTGTGCGACTTACGCCACCAGCGCGGCAATCGTACCCGTACATAGGATTTGCAAGGCGAAGACGATTCTTTTGAACCTGCAACCTTGCCGCCGCGTCAATTACGAAAAGACGACGACGGGGGAGTGGCTCGCCCATTGCAACGCTTGCGTCGTGCCTGAGATTTGCAACGCTTTCAATCGTTGCGGTATCGGCTACGAGGTCGTCAGCGGATTGCTTGGCTTGACGGAGACGCCTGCCGTGTCCCTGACGGACGAAAGGACGGCGGACGACCCTGAGGCAATCCGCGTCTGGAAAGAGGTGAAAGAATGGATTGCGGCGGCGGGCGCGGCACGCACCTTGCAAAATACCCGTTTCGGTTTCCTCGGCAATACCTATTCCGGCATGCTGGATATGTATAGCGACTTCACGATGCTGACGGGGCAGAGTGGGATTCACGTCGAAGTGTTGGAGATGTGCGACTTAAAGAGCGCGTACGACAAGGTGACGGACGAGGACGTCAAAGAACACCGCAAAAAGATGGACGAACTGTTCCAAATCAGCGGCGACTCCGCGGCGGACCCCTTGGCGAAAAAGCCGACGGAAGAGCAGATGGATTGGTCGGCGCGCATTTCGGCGGCACAGCATAAACTGGTGGAAAAATTCGACCTTGGTGGCTTGGCTTATTATTACCACGGTATGGACGATAGCGAATACGAGCAGTTGCAAAAGGGCTTTATCGTCGGGTTCTCTCTGCTGACGGCAAACGGCGTACCTTGCGCAGGCGAGGGCGACTTGAAGACGGCGGTGGCGATGAAGATTTGCGACACCTTAGGCGTCGGCGGTAGTTTCTGCGAGATCGTCACGACCGACTACGACGACGGTACGATCTTGCTCGGGCACGACGGACCTTTCCACGTCAAAATCGCCGACGGCAAACCCATTTTAAGAGAGATGGGCTTGTACCACGGCAAGCGTGGAGCAGGCATCTCCGTCGAGGCGAAGGTCAGGACGGGCGACGTCACCAACTTAGGGCTCACCCAAACGGGCGACGGCAAACTCAAACTCATCATCAGCGAAGGGTTGGCGACGGGTGGCACGATTATGCAGATAGGCAACACGCAGACCCCCGTCAAATTCTCCGTCGACCCCGACACCTATATGGAAAAGTGGTTCAAGGAGGCGCCCACCCATCACTTTGCTATGTCCGTGGGTAGGAACGCTTCTCTCTTTGAGAAGGTGGCAAAATTACTCGATATCCCGTACGTGATTTTGTAAGGTTTTCGTATAGAAATTTCTAAGAAAGGCTCGTCTTTTAGGTAGGACGGGTCTTTCCTTTCGCCTTTTTCGTTTATGGCTATCGAAAAAGTTGATAACAGGGGCAAAAAAGTCTAAAAAAGTCGATTGATTTTTCAAAAACGGGTGATTTTAAGTTGCTTTCTTTGAAAGAAAAGGCTACAATAGTTAGGAAAGAAAAATTCAAGTTTCGGAGAAAAGTTATGAAGAACAGAATTGCAAGCAGAATGAGTACCCTTTCCCCTTCCTTGACCCTTGCCATTTCGGCGAAGGCGAAGGCGATGAAAGCGGCAGGCGAGAGCGTCGTATCCTTCGGCGTAGGCGAGCCTGATTTCAACACGCCTGACAACATTATCGCGTCGGCGAAGGCGGCTTTGGACGCAGGGCATACCAAATACACCCCGTCCTCTGGCTTGTTGCCCCTTCGCAAAAAGATTTGTGAAAAATTCGAAAAGGACAACGGGCTTTCCTACGAGCCGTCCCAGATTATCGTGTCGGGCGGTGCAAAACACTCCATTTTCAACGCTTGCTACGCGTTGATTGAAGAGGGTGACGAAGTCATTATTCCCGCGCCGTACTGGTTGACCTATCCCGAGGTGGTGAAGGTCTGCGGCGGTACGCCCGTCTATATCCGGTGCGAGAAGGCGAACAAATTCAAGTTCACGCCCGAACAACTCAAGGCGGCGATTACGCCCAAGACGAAGATGCTCATTTTCAACTCCCCCTCCAACCCCACGGGTGCGGTGTACGACGAGGCGGAGGTGCGCGCCATCGCTAAGGTATGCGAGGAGGCAGGCATTTTCGTGCTCGCGGACGAAATCTACGAAAAACTTTGCTACAACGGTGTAAAGCCTTTCTCTATCGCGGCGGTTAGCGAGAAGATGAAGGACCTCACGATTACGATCAACGGCGTATCCAAGTCGTACGCTATGACGGGTTGGCGTATCGGTTATTTGGCGGCACCCAAGGACGTAGCCAAGGCAATCGATTCCTTCCAAAGCCACGCGACGAGCAACGCTTGCTCCATCTCCCAGTACGCGACGATAGAGGCGCTCAACTCCCCCGAGGCGGACTTGCAAAAGATGGTCAAGGTCTTCGACGGGCGCAGGGCGAAACTCATCGACCTGCTCAAAGGGATCGAGGGGATTTCGTGGGTAGAACCCGACGGCGCTTTCTACGTGATGATGGTCGTAGGCGGCTTGTACGGCAAGAGTTATAACGGGAAGGTTATCAACAACTCGATCGACTTTGCGGACGCACTTTTGGACGGCAAGAAGGTGGCGACGGTCCCTGGCATCTCTTTCGGTGCGGACGACTGCGTGCGCCTTTCCTACGCGCTCAGCGACGCCGATTTGGAGGAAGGTCTTTCTAGAATTAAGCAATTCGTCGAAGAATTGCAATAAAATCCGACGAAAATAGAAAATTTTTTATAGAGGACGGCAGATTTTTTCAAAAAAGTCTTGAAATTAGACGAAAAATTTGTTAAACTATAAGAAACCGAAAGGAAAACTCTCTTACCTTTCGGGTAAGTAGGAAAAATCGGGAGGATTTTGATATGATTAAGATTATTTACGGCGCAAAAGGTACGGGTAAAACCAAGATGCTCATCGACGCGGCTAACGCAACGGTCGAAAAGGCAAAAGGGCACTTGATTTTCATCACGGACACCAAGCGCGGTATGTACGATTTGGCAAGAGAAGTTCGCTTCATCGACGTTAGCGAATACGATATCGCAGGCGAAGTGGCGCTTTGCTCCTTCGTGAAAGGGGTTATCGCAGGCAACCACGACAACGAATACGTCTTCCTCGACGGCGTAGTGCGTATCGCAGGTAAGCCCGTCGCTGAGATGGCGCAATTCTTCTATATGCTCGACAAGGTGGCAAGCGATGGCGGCTTGACGATTACGGTATCCGTATCCGCCGCAAAAGAGGAACTCCCCGATTTCGTCGCGAAATATCTTTAAGGGGACGCCCCTTCCCATAAGGGAAGAAAAAGCGGCTTTTTTCGCGTAATACGCGCAAAGCACCGAGGCGGAGTGTACACACCGCCTCGTCTTTTTTGAGAAATTACGTCCCTTTGGGACAATACGATAAAGTAGGTGAATTATGGAATTTATCAGCACCAGGGGTGGTGAAAAAGTGACGGGTGCAAAGGCGATCGTGCAGGGGCTTGCCTCTGACGGCGGCTTGTTCGTCCCCGTGTCCTTCCCGCAGGTTTCGGACGAAGAACTCTCCGCGATGGAGTCGATGTCTTATCCCGAAAGGGCGGCGTTCGTCCTCGGCAAATATTTAGCCGACGAGTTGGGCGCAGACTATCTCAAAGAAATCTGTGAAAAGGCGTACTCTACCTTCACGGGCAACGACCCTGCGCCCTTGGTAAAAATCGACAACGGATTTTACATTTTGGAATTATTCCACGGTCCGACGTGCGCCTTTAAGGATATGGCGCTCACCGTCCTGCCTTACCTTTTGAAACGCAGTCAAGAGGTGCTCGGCATCAAGGAAGACGTCTTGATTTTGGCGGCGACCAGTGGCGACACGGGCAAGGCGGCGCTCGAAGGGTTTAAGAACGTAAAAGGCACGAAAGTGGCGGTATTCTATCCCGACGAAGGGGTCGCGAAGATGCAACGCTTGCAGATGGCTACGCAATCTGGCGACAACGTCTTCGTGGCGGCTGTCAAAGGCAACTTCGACGATTGCCAACGCGCGGTCAAGAATTTGTTCGCCTCTCAAGAGTTCAATGCAAAATTGAAAGAGAAGGGGGCAAGGCTCTCCAGTGCCAACTCCATTAACTTTGGGCGTTTGGCACCGCAGATTGCGTACTACTTCTCCACCTATCTTGACCTTTTGACCTCTCGCCAGATTGAAAAGGGCGACAAGGTCGACTTCGTCGTGCCCACGGGCAACTTCGGCGACATTTTGGCGGGCTGGTACGCAAAGCAAATGGGTCTGCCCGTAAGGAAACTCGTCTGCGCCTCCAACGAAAATAAAGTATTGACCGATTTCTTTGCGACGGGCAAGTACGAGGTGAAAGACAGGGAATTCTATCGTACCTCCTCCCCCTCCATGGATATTCTCGTGTCCTCCAACTTGGAGAGATTGCTCTTCGAGGTCAGTGGCAGAGACGCTAAGATTACGGCAATGCGCATGAAGGAACTCGCCACCAACGGCGCGTATTCTATCACGACGAAGGAACTTGCCGACCTCAACGCACAGTTCGATGCGGGCTATGCCGACGACGACGATATGGTCGAGGCGATGTACGACGTCTTTGACGAATACGGCTACGCTATGGACACGCACACGGGCGTTGCGCTCTGGGTGCGCGCGCAGTACAAGGAAAAACTCCACGACAAAGACAATACGCCTATCGTCGTCCTCTCTACCGCAAGTCCTTATAAGTTCCCTCAAGACGTGCTCTTTGCGCTGACGGGCAACGACGTCAAAGACAGTTTTAAGGGCGTAAAACGTCTCCACCTTTTGACGGCAATGAAACCGCCGAAATCCTTAATGGAGTTGCGTTATCGCGTCCCTCGTTTTAAGACGGTCGTCAACAACAATCTGGACGAAATGGCGGCAGTAGTGCTAGATTTGGCTGAGGGGAAGATTGTGCCTGAACCCCCTCAACCCAAGAAGTAATATAAAGACGCATAAGCGGCGCAGTACTTCGTTGTACTGCGCTTCTTTTTGGTCACGTACGCATAAGTACGCTCCCTGCAAAGATGCTCGTACGCCTCGTCCTACTTGCTTCTTCGCCTTTATGGTCAGGTTATCCTCGCGCTCCTGCCCCTGCTCGTATCTCCGCCTTTTACCTATCAACGAACTTTAGCGCAGTGCTTTATTGTACTGCGCTTTCTTAATATTAGCCACAACTTTCCCATTAGGGAAAATATCACCCGTCGCAAGACGGATATCACTTTGCGATGGCAAAATATCACTTACCCATAGGTAAATATCACTCTCGGCGCATAGCGCCTCGCCTTGCTCGTATCTAACGCCTCCGTTTGTTCCAAGCGGAGATTTTTTTTGTTAAACCCCTTGACGGACGG
>JAFVXN010000069.1 GCA_017501125.1 Clostridia bacterium | reverse complement strand
GCGATGCTCCGCGTATCAGCCACCGATTTTAGGAGCAATTATTCCTTGGGCGGGCGCGCGGAAAAGACGGAGATTTCTCCCTCTCAAAAAGAGGTGTTAGAGAGGATAACGACGTTGCTTTCTCCCGATTTTTGCGGCGTGGATTTTATCCGTAATAACGGGGCGTGGATTCTCAACGAATTAGAGGATTCCGTCGGTACTCGTATGCTTTATAAGCATACGGAGATAGACGCGGTGAAAGAATACGCCTGCCACGTCGCTGCAAAATTACGATAGAAAAAGGTCTACGATTTTCGTGGACTTTTTATTTTTTTGCGCCCTTATCCCTACGGAAAGGTTGACACTGTGAAAAAATAGTGTTATAATCTACAAAGATTATAAGTGCTTTACGCACGCGAGGGATAGATTTATGATTACTTGGATTGACTTTGTTTTGCTCGGATTGTACGCGCTGGGTATGATCGGGATAGCGATTTACACGCATAACCGTTCGAAATCGGTCAACGATTTCTTGCTGGCGGGCAAGAAGGGGCTCAATGGTTGGATGAGTGCGTTTGCGTACGGCACGACCTATTTCTCGGCGGTTATCTTCATCGGCTACGCAGGTAAATTCGGCTCTGCTTTCGGGCTTGCTTCCATATGGATAGGGGTGGGCAACGCGATTATAGGTTCTCTCTTTGCGTGGATGGTGCTGGCAAAACGCACCAAGAATATGACGCACAACCTCAACTCCAAGACGATGCCCGATTTCTTTGAAAAACGCTACGGCAGCCAAAGGCTGAAACTCGTCTCGGCTATCATCATCTTCATCTTTTTGATACCTTATTCGGCGTCCGTATACAGCGGTCTTTCCGCCCTCTTTGAGACGGTTTTCCGCGTAGAAGGCTGGATTATTATGATAGCGCTTGCGGCGTTGACGGCGGTATATCTTTTCTTCGGCGGATATTTTGCGACGGCGCTCTCCGACTTTATCCAAGGCATCATTATGTTGTGCGGCGTGGTGGCGATGGTGATTTTCTTCCTTGCGAATAGCTACGTCGGCTGGGATTTGAGTGAATTGATGTCCAACGTCGACCTCAACCTGTTCATCTTCGACCACAACCCCTCGGGCAAATGGCTCTACGACGACGGTATGTCCTTAATGTCGCTGATATTGCTTACCTCCTTCGGCGTGTGGGCGCTCCCGCAGACGGTACATAAGTATTACGCAATCCGCGACGACAAGGCGATCAAACAAGGCACGATTGTCAGTACGGCGTTTGCGTTGATTATCGGGCTTGGCGCGTATTTTACGGGCGCGTTGTACTATTTCTTTAAGGATTTGTTCCCTGGCGTGCTGAATCCGGATTATTTCGTGCCGAATATGATGACTTTAATCCCTACGGGATTAATAGGCGTGCTTGCGGTACTCATTTTGTCGGCGAGTATGTCGACGCTCTCCTCCGTGTCGCTTGCGAGTGCGTCCGTGGTCGCCGTCGATATCTACAAAGGCAAAATCGACAAAAAGGCTAGCGACAAGAAGGTCAACTGGACGATGCGTATTTTGTGTCTCGTCTTTATCGTCATCTCCGTCGTGCTCGCCGTCCTCAACGAGGAATTCGGCCTCAGTGCGATTGCGTATATGATGGGGCTTAGTTGGGGCGTGTTGGCAGGTTGCTTTATCGGTCCCTTCGTGCTCGGTCTTTTGTGGAAGAAGGTATCCCGTCCTGCGGTATGGACGTCCGTTATCGGCTGTCTCGTCTTGACGGCGACGCTAATCGTCGTCTTCGGCTACGATAAGAATAACTGGGCGTGCGACTTTGGCAGAGCCTTGCAAGACGGCTTTGGCTGTTCGCCGCTTATCGGCGTCATTTGTATGGTGTTCTCTATGCTCTCTACCTTCGTGGTTAGTTTGTTTACGAAGGCACCCGACGCGGCGCTCGTAGAGACGGCTTTTGCGAAAGCAAAGGTGGAAGAGACGGCGGAACGAACGAAAGAAACGGCGCAAGAAACGGCGCAAGAAAAAACTCAAGAAAAAGAAGTAGGAGAAACGGCATGATTTGGTCTAAAGAAGAGACGCTTTCCCGTCAAGAGATGGAGGCGTTGCAACTCGAACGTTTACAAGAGACGGTAAGAAGGGTGTATGAAAAGGTGCCTTATTATCGCAACAAAATGGACGAGGCAGGGGTGAAACCCGACGACGTCAAGACGCTCGCTGACCTCCAAAAATTACCTTTCACGACGAAACAAGACATGCGTGACAGTTATCCCTTCGGGCTGTTTGCAGTGGAAAAGGAGAAACTCGTCCGTATCCACGCTAGTTCCGGTACGACGGGCAAACCCACCGTCGTAGGCTACACGGAGGAGGATCTTCACACGTGGACGGATTGCGTATCCCGTATCGCGTGTATGGGCGGCGCCAGTGAAAAGGACGTGGCGCAGATTTGTTTTGGCTACGGTATGTTTACGGGCGCGCTCGGGCTCCATTACGGGCTCGAACATATCGGCGCTACGATTATCCCCTCGTCGACGGGCAACTCTCAAAAGCAAATTATGTATATGCAGGATTTTGGTACGACTTTGCTCGTAGCCACTCCCTCGTACGCACTTCGCCTTGCGGAGGTTGCGCAGGAGATGGGCGTAGACCCTGCTAAGGATTTATCGGTAAAGATTGCGCTCGTCGGTAGCGAATTGTTGACGGACGCTATGCGTGAGGAGATGCACGCCGTTTGGGGGCAAGATATCAAGATAACCTCCAACTACGGCATGAGCGAATTGATGGGACCTGGTGTCTCCGGCGAGTGCTTAGAGCATTGCGGCATGCATATCAACGAAGACTATTTTATCCCCGAAATCATCGACTCCGTGACGGGCGAGGTATTGCCCGCGGGCGAGAGAGGGGAGTTGGTCATCACCTGCATCAAAAAAGAGGGCTTGCCCCTTATCAGGTATCGCACGAAGGACATCACGAGACTCTTTTACGAACCCTGTGCGTGCGGTCGTACGACGTGCCGTATGGAGAACTTGACGGGCAGGTCGGACGATATGTTGAAGATTCGTGGCGTCAACGTCTTCCCTTCGCAGATCGAAGAGGTTATCCTGTCGGTGAAGGAACTCGGTCCTCATTACGAAATCGTCGTCACGAGGGAAGGGTATAGCGATATGTTGACCGTCCGCGTGGAACTCAATAAGTCGACGGACTCCTTTGCGGAACTTCAGCGCATTGAAAAGACGACGGCGGGCAAACTCAAAGGCATGCTTGGCTTGGACGCCAAGGTGCAGTTGGAATCCCCTTCGTCCTTGCAGCGTTTTGAGGGCAAGGCAAAGCGCGTAAAAGATTTGCGCAAACAACAATAAAGGAGAAGGATTATGATTAAGCAACAGTTATCCGTATTCGTAGAAAATAGGCAAGGTCGCCTTGGCAAGGTGCTCTCCGTCCTCAACGATAACGACGTCAATATTATGTCTATGTCCCTTGCGGACACGACGGAATACGGCTTGTTCCGTCTTATCGTCGACAAGCCCGAACTCGGCAAAGAAAAATTGACGGAAAGCGGCTTTTCTTGCATCGTTAGCGAAGTGTTGGTCATCAAACTTCCTCACGAACCTGGCAGTTTGCAAAAGATTTTACAAAAAATCACCGACGAAAAAATAGACGTCGAGTATTTGTACGGCTTGGATACAGACGGCGCGCAGGCGTCCGTCGTCGTCAAGACCAGCGACCCTCAAAGGGCGGCAAAGGCATTGTCATAACGGGATAAAACGTCATCTACGGGTGGCGTTTTTTGCTATTTTGAAAAGGAGAACGAGAGGAATGGCGGCTGATTTTACCCTCGACTTTCCCGAAGGGAAAGAAATACGAATTTTGCAGGTGACGGACACCCAAATCATCGACTCGTCGCAGTGTCGCTACGAAGGCAGATTGTGCGAGAGGGAGAT
>JAFVXN010000068.1 GCA_017501125.1 Clostridia bacterium | reverse complement strand
TAATGTGAAAAAATCCGCATTTTTTCTTTAGAAAAGAAAGAGGCAAATTCGGGTTGCCCTTCCTTTGTCTCTTTTTATAATCGTTTTTACGGATGCGCCGTCTTTTTATTTTTCGCCCAACGGCAGGTATCCCGCAGGGTCCACAGCGGCGCCTTCTTTCGTCACCTCAAAGTGCAGGTGCGCCCCGTCCTTGTATTCCGCGCCGCTCGGCTCGGCAACCGTCGCAATTTTTTGACCCTTCTTCACCTTGTCGCCCGCTTTTAAGCCTTCGCTCTCCGTGACGTATCGGTACGTCGTCTTCAATCCGTCGCCGTGGTCGACGACAATCTCTGTGCCGCACAACAAATCCGCCTTATATACGCTCTCCACTACGCCGTCCAACACGCAGAAGACCTCCGCGCCGACTTCCGCGGCAAAATCCACCCCGTCGTGATGGCCGTAAAAGCCGAGCGTTTGGTTGTAATAAAAGCCGTGCTCGCCCGTCAGCGTCACCTGCAATACGGGCATCGACATCGTCTCTTCCGTCTTCGTCTCATCGTCGGGCAAAGGTTGCTCCTCCTGCGGTTTGTCCACCGTCGTCGACGAGTTGTTGCCGATTGCCGTCGCCGTGCCGATAATCGCCCCTGCGAGTATCAGCGACGCTACCCCGACGATCGTATAAAATCTTGCATACTTGTTCATCCGCCTCGATTTAGCGGGTTTCTTATCCTTTTCCTCTTGCATTGTTCGCCTCCAAAATGTCGTTGTATCTCAATGATTGACGAGAGTTTTGCCCTTTATACCAAAATTTTGAAAAAAGCAAAAAATCAATATCCCCCGAAAATAATCGGCGTGCCTACCACCGCCCTTTTTTTGTCTTTGGGCAGGGCGATATGCAGATTGACCGTGTGCCCGTCCACGACGACTTTTTTGGGCAGGTACGCGCTCGACGCGTAATAGGACTTCACCCCGTCCACCTCCTCTTCCCACACGTCAAAAGCGGAAAATCGTGCCAGCAGGGCTTTGACGAACACTTCCCTGCCCCCTTCGTCCTCACAGACGTACTGCACTTTTTCGCCTTGTACAAAAGGCAAATCGAAGGGGGAAATCGACCCTTGCTCTCTCGCGTAGACGGTGGGCGACGTCACGAAATACGACCTACTCTCCTCTCTTGCCTGCGCGATACTTACGGGCAACACGGACGTTTTTAGCGTCGCCAAAAGAAAGGCTATCCCTATCGCCAAGGCGACGGAAATCAACCGTATCAAACAATTTTTTATCGACCACATAAAAAATCCCTCCCGCTTTCACGGAAGGGAGTATTGACTAAATTTTTTGTTTTCAAACAATACGGCTAAGATTTGAAAAGTTTTTATAGTGTAAAAGGCGGAGGATACGAACAAGACAAGGAAGGGTGAGCGCGCATACCGATAGTATGTTAGCAAACCGCGACGCAGTATTGCGACGTATCTACGTCTCTTAAAAATCGCCGAGAGGCTCGCCGCCGAGCAAATGAATATGCAGATGATGCACCGTTTGTCCGCCGTTTTCGCCCTGATTGATAATCACGCGATACCCGTCCTCGAGCCCGAGGTCTTTTTCCAACTTCGAGACCTTTTGCAGGCATCTTGCCACGATTGCCGCCTTCGTATCGTCCATCTCTTTCAAAAGGGCGAAGTGCGTCTTAGGCAGGCAAAGGTAATGCAACTTCGCCTTGGGTGCGACGTCGTGGATAATCATCATTTCCTCGTCTTCGTACACCTTTTTGGAGGGGATATCCCCTTTGATAATCTTACAAAAAATACAGTTCTCCATCTCTTTTCTCCTTATATCCTTTCTACCAAAAGCCCGTCCTCAAAGAGGGCGACGGCGCGCACCGTCAACGGCTCTTTCCCTACCGATTTTGGCAGGTACAGACGCACGTAATTATCGCTGTATCCGTCCGTATACGTCCCGTCGAACCGCTCTGGAATCATCTCCAGCGTCTTATCAAGCAGGGCTTTTAGATACTTTTCTTTTTGCGCCTTGCCTACGGCAAGGATTTTTTCCACCCGCGCCTTTTTAAGGGCGGAAGGCAATTCCTTATATTTTTTATAGGCGTTGGTGCCCTCTCTGGGGGAATAGGGAAAGGCGTGGATTTGCGCAAAGCCCGCCTCCTCTACCATGCGGACGCTATCTTCAAAATCCGCCTCGTCTTCCGTGGGGAAACCGACGATGATATCCGTCGTAATGGACGCGTTGGGAAAGGTGGCGTAAATCTTTTGGCACGCCGACAAATACTCCGCACGCGTATAATGGCGATTCATCGTCTTTAACACCTTATCGCTACCGCTTTGCAAAGACAAATGGAAGTGAGGTGCAAAATTTTTCATACCCTTTGCCGCCGCTAAAAACTCGTCGGTGATAAGGCTAACCTCCATCGAGCCGATACGGATACGGGCGTCGATAGAGCCAAGTGCGCGGAGCAAATCGCAAAAATCTCTCCCCTTTTCGTCACGGTACGCTGACACGTCAATCCCCGTCAAGACGGTCTCTTGCGCCGTGCTCCGTTCTACCTCTTTGACGATATCGTCTAGATCCCTGCTCCTACTACGCCCACGCAAATACGGGATAATGCAATAGGAACAAAACCGATTGCAACCGTCTTGAATTTTGACAAAATTGCGCGTTTTTAGGCATTTTGGCAGGGGCATGTCCTCGTATACGCCTTTTTGCGCCTCTTTAATCGCTATTTTCTTCTCCGTCAAACCGCCTTTGACAGCCTCTAAAATCTCCCCTTTTTGTTGCGCGCCCGTCACCAAATATACGTTGTCCGCCTTCTCAAAAAAAGCGTCGGCGCACTTTTGCGAGGCACAGCCACAGACGATAACCTTTCCGCCTTTTGCCAGTTTTGCGGCGCGCCCCACCAACTGTCTACTCTTTCTTTCCGCCTCAGCCGTCACGGCGCAGGTGTTGACGACGACGATATCCGCAGGGCCAAGTTCCCTCGACACCTCGTAGCCCATCGCCTCAAGCCCAGCAATCAACGAGCCGCTTTCAACGTCGTTGACCTTGCAACCGAGGGTAAAAACGACCGCCTTCATCTCTTATCCCCCAACTCGCCAAGGGAATACATCACGACGGAGGTGAGTGCCACGCACGCCGTCTCTGCACGCAAGATACGCTTGCCCAAAGATACGAGCGCAAAGCCTTTGGCTTTGGCAATCTCCGCCTCCTCTTTAGAAAAGCCACCTTCACTGCCCACGACGATAGCCGTCGAGCCCTGCAAAGAGGACAAGTCCACCTCACTATTTTCCGCGAACTCACACGCGAACAATTTGTTCTCGTACTCGCCCAAATCGTCGAGCGCCTTTTCGAGCGTATCCGCGTACGTGACGGCAGGATAGATATCCCTAAGGCATTGTTTTGCGCTTTCTTTGGAGACCTTGTTGAGCCGCTCCAACTTGTTATCACTCATGTACGCAGAGGCGTATTGAGAGGAAAACGCAACGAGTTTTTGCACGCCGAGTTCCACCCCTTTTTGGACGATAAATTCGTTCTTGTCCGCGTTCTTGAGATAGCCGAAGGCAAGCGCAACCTTCGTCGTCGCCTCCTTATCCCCTTGAAAAACGGACAAGACGTTCAGGGTCATCTGCCTTTTTTGGACGTCGCAAATAACGGCAACGTATCTCTTGCCGCTGTTGTCGAGCAGTTCCACCTCGTCCCCTACGCCTAAGCGCAAGACGTTCTTCGCGTGTTCGAACTCCTCGCCAGAAAGGATACACGTATCCCCTATATTGTCCACAAAAAACCGTTTCAGCGTAGCCATGGTAGCCCCTTTTATGCTTTATGACGCAATACGAGCGCAAACCACTCGCCTTTTCGTCTCTCTTTTACGACCTCTAAACCCACCTTTTGATAGGCGTCTTTGACCATCTCCAGCCTGCTCTCAATGATACCGCTGAGGATAAGCACGCCCGTCTTTTTGAGATTTTTGGGCATGGACGGCGCAAGCAAAACGAGTATCTCACCCGTGATGTTGGCAAGCACGATATCCCCTTGAATATCCGTATCGTCCAAAAGATTGCTGTGCGCGACGACGGCGTTTTCCGCCACGCCGTTGAGGGCGGCGTTGTGCAACGAGGAAGTGACGGCAATCTCGTCGATATCCGTCAAATACGCCTTCTTTGCGCCCAGTTTCAGGGCGGAAATACCCAGAATCCCACTACCGCAACCGACGTCGATACACACGCTGTCTTCACGAAGATAATCTTGCATCAGTTCCACGCAAGACGAAGTCGTCTCGTGTTCCCCCGTGCCGAACGCCATGTTGGAATCGAGCAATACCACCTTTTCATCCGCCTGAGGGGTATAGTCAATCCACTCCGGCACGACGACGATTTTGCCCAAATGGATAGGACGGAAATGCTTTTTCCACACGTCGATCCAGTCGTCGCCGTCCACCTCTCTTTTGGTGTCTTCCAAGGTGCCGAAGGCAAGGCAACCGCCCGACATTTCTTTGGCACTGTAAATATCCGCCATAATGCTCTTGATAGTCGTAGGCGCCGTGTCCTTTTCAAGATAGCATTTTACGAGCACGTCGGTAGGCGCGTTTTCCGTCACGCTATCGTCGATATAGTCCCAATAGGCACCGCCTACTCCTTTTTGCAGGGAAACGATATCCGCGGCGTCGCATATCGTCACGCCAAAATCGGTATATCCCCACATAATATCGGCGATGATTTCACTCGCCTCGCCCGTGGTATGTATCGTAAGTTCAATATATTTCATAACTACCTCTTTAGGCAATTATATCATCTTAGATGATACAAGTCAAGCAAAACGCGGAGCGTCCTACCGCCCCGCGTAAAATATCAATCTTTCTTTTCCGCCTTTTTAGCGTCTTTGCCCTTCCCCTTCGCGCTTTTTTCCTTCTTTTTCGGCTCCATTAAAAACTCAGACAACCCAGCATTGTTAACGCAGTACAGCCTATTACGGATTAGTTTCACATCGACCAGATAGGATAAAAACAAAGAGCCGAACATCCACACCAAAAAAGCAAAAAGCAGTTCACAAAAAGCCACTGTTAAAACGATAAATCCTTGTGTTATATTGTTAACAAAAAGGAAATTGACGCCGTATATCACACCGAATATCGCCACAATTATAATGAGCCCCACCACTCTTTTCAACGCATTTTCAGCCCTAAATAACAATTCGTCGTTTCTTTTGAACATGATTTCTCTCCTCGTTTTTTTCTTATTTTATCATTAGCATACTAATTTGTCAATTAGTTTTTTAATTTTTTTGATATACTTTAGGTATGAGTTGCTTTGGAGAGAGATTAAAGGAATTGAGAAAAGAAAAAGGCTTATCGCAAAAAG
>JAFVXN010000067.1 GCA_017501125.1 Clostridia bacterium | reverse complement strand
TTGGTACTCCTCATTAGCGGACAACAGCGTTTCGCCGTCGTACCAACCAAGGAAACGATACCCCTCGTTGGTCGTCGCCATTAAGGTAAGCGTTACACCCTCGTCGAACGTCCCCGAATCGGTTGCCTCGCCTGCCGCGACAATATTCCTTTCTATCGTAATCGTGTACGTGGGTACGGAAGGAGGAAGGATTTCTTCCCATTTTGCCGTATACGTCTTGTCGGCGAATACCGTAACTTGGTACTCCTCATTAGCGGACAACAGCGTTTCGCCGTCGTACCAACCAAGGAAGCGATAACCCGTGTTGGTCGTTGCTATCAATTCTACGGTTGCGCCGTGCTCGTAGACACCTTCGCCCGTTGCCGTACCACCGTTGCCAGCCGTAACCGTAACGTTGTAAGTATTCTTCGTCCATTTTGCCGTAATCGTTCTATCTGCATTTGCAGTAAAGTTATAACCTTCGTTAGTAGAAAGTTGCGTTTCGCCGTCGTACCAACCCTCGAAAGTATACCCTGCGTTGGTGTTAGCCGTAAGCGTTACGCTCGTGCCGTGTTCGTAAACGCCGCCACCCCCTACCATACCTGCCTCGGCAATATTTTTATTGACGGTAATGGTATAAGTGTTTATCTTCCACTTCGCCTCAATCGTTTTATTAGCCGTAGACGTAAAAGAATAGGTGACGTCGGAAGACACTTGAGAGGAGCCTTCCCACCAGCCTAAGAACTCGTAACCCGTGTTTGTTTGAGCCGTAAGGGTAACTGTTGCGCCATCTTCGTAAACGCCATCGCCCGTCACGCTACCTGCCGCGGCAATATTTTTCTCTACCGTAATCGTTTTAGCATCGACGATGGTCAATTGAACGGTATAATATCCAGCGTCCGTGTATACGAGCAAAGGCAAATCATTGTCGCTAAACAAGTAGTTGATATAGTCTTTCGTCAAAGTCAGCGTTCCGTCCGCAAACGACCACGCCTCCCCCGACAATACGGCTTTATCTCCTCTGGAAATGCCGTAAACAGCAGTTGCACCAGTCAAAGCGACGCTTTTGTCAACTCCCTTGGTCGCCGTCAAAGAAATAGGCGTTGATTGCAAAACGTTGGCGTCAGTAACGTTTACCACAACGTTAACCGAACCCTTTGCCGTATGAATTACAAATTCCGTCTTCCCTTTCGGCAACAAGGATACGTAATTAGCGTCCAAGCGGAAAAGCCCGTTTTCATAGGTATACGCGTCACTATTTAAGGCGACAGTCTTTTCCCCTTTACGTCTTACGTCCACCTGCGTAATCGCTTCGCCGTACGTTTCTAAATCGTACACCACGGGCATTGCGACACCTTGTTCACGCGCGATTTCCGTTTGTCCTGACACCTCGGGATGATCGGGCGTCGTCGTAATCGTTATGTCGTCCAAGTATGCGTCTAATACGCAGCATGCAATCGAGACATAGCCTGCGTCCAAATTCTTCGCCTGCGAATCGTACGTAGGGACGGTGAACTGCGTCATCAACGTATCGTTAAGATAGAGAGTAAACGTATTTTCAAATACGACGCATTTATAGGTAATCCAATCGCCGTATATATCGTTGGTTGCCACCGTGTTGGTTGCCGTGCCGACGGGCATCGGATTATAACCTATATCCCAAAGCAGCGCTTCGGAAAAATAATACGGCGCCGTCCCCGAGGCGTCTTGTGCCCTCGTACCTGCACGCGACGACATAAACGAGTTGGTCGTGTCTATAAAAGCGCCGTCGTACGGCTGATAATCGCCGTTTGCGTCCACGTTTTTCTTTCTATTGAGCGTAGCAATCCAAGGCGCCGTCACAGTGTTTGCGCCCGCGCAAGTATTTTTGACCTTATACCTAAAACTAATCGTATAGTTTTTTAATAGCAACGGCTCGCCGTCTTTACTGGGCGTTATGTAAAAGTAAGAGTTGCCGCCCGCGCCTACGCCAAAAGTCTCTTCTGTATCAATGTCCAAAACCTTATTAGTAGGATCGTCAGGATCTTGGGCAACGGACGCCCATTTGTTAGACGCCCAGCCTATTCTTTCCGTCCCTTCCCCAAACTGCGCAATGGCGTCTGCTTGATCGAAATAGTAGTTGGACCAGTTGAGCCCCATTTGGTCGTAGGAATCATACGTGGAAAAATCGTCGCTAAAAATGGTTTTTACAGTTTCGCTTGCCGCTGCCGCCTTATCCGTCTTCACAAGAGAAGGCGTTACCAGCGTCCCCGCCATAAGAGCAATAATAGCAGTTGTACATAAAGTAATTTTTTTCTTCGTCATAGTCTATTCTCTCTTATTTTTTTCTCACTACGATTAACGCGCCTTCGCCTGCCGTCAAGGTGACCGTAATCGAATTGCCCGTGTGCGTCGTAGATTCCGTCTTGAACAACGCAGGGTTTCTTTGGATTTTTTCTACGGTGTATTCGCCGTCGAAATTCAACGTAATCGTACTGTTAGCACCCGTATGCATAGGGTCTTGCCCATTTCTTGCATCGGAAGAGGACTCAACGTTGGCAGACGCAATATAATACGCATAGCCTTTATCTTGATACTCGAAACAACCGACGACGGCGTTGGAATTCACATCCCCTCTCGTTACGCTAGTTACCGCGCCGTACGAAGTCAATTCGTCAAAGACTTCTCCGTTTTGTTGGAAACGATTGTGATTGATGTGAGGGTCTAACGTCGAGCCGACGTAGATGATGCCTTTCGACGCGCTCTTCATCAATACGTGGTCCACGGCGGCAATTTGCTCGTTGACGGCTTGACAATAATAGTAGTAATCCAACTTGTTGCCGTTATGGTCTACCATACCGCACAATTGATGGGTAGGATGGAATTCGACAGGTTGCCAGTAATTAAACCATTGGATACCCTTCGCGCCGTACGCAAGCGCCGTGTGGACGGGCATCGCTATTTCAGAATAGGTAAGTTCTCTTGGCGTCACCCCTACCCCCGCCGGCGTATAACTACCTACCTGTACAAAACTCCAAAAAGGAACGTTCGCCTCTATCGTTTTCTTACGGATGTCGTTTAACGACTGATAGAACTTAGGCTCTAAGACGGCACGATAATTCAACCACGAAGCAGAGTCGGCCGTATTCCCCTCGTAAGTATAAGGATAAGCGTAGAAGTCGTAACTATACACTTGAGGCTGCGTGTCTGCAAGCGCCTTTTCAACGTAGGCGTCGTAATTGTTACTATACGCAGGATATGCGCTATCCGGCCTACCGTCCCCGTCCAAGTCGGGTATGCAGTTAGGGTCGTTGATGGTATTCGCATCTACGTGCGCGCCGTGCCACAATACGCCGTCGAAAGCATAGGAAGGCAAATGGTTAACGAAGGCAAGTTTGGTCTCGCCGTATATTTCGTGCGCGCGCCAAACTTGGGTAGCGCTACCAAGCGCCTCAAAGTGTTTAACACCAGGCTCGTCAACGAAACCCGTCCCGCCGTAAGCAGGTTGCGTCATATATTCCTGCGAAAGAAGGTCTATCGCGTTGACACCGTACTTGTTGATATTTTCATAGGCGGTATCGTCTTTTACTATGTATACCATGCCTACTTCGCCAGCGTATTTAAGCGCGTCCATAACAGCGCTGTGCGACGCAGGGTCAGACGTCCATTTGTCGTGCAACCCGTGGATAAAGTTAATCCCGCTTTCCTTCATGGTTTGATAGTTGGAGAGCGTGATTTGGTTAGGATAAGAAACGGGAGCCAACGTATTTGCAGGATTGCCCGCGTAGTCGGGCCACGAAACCGTCATAGCAGGCGGCGGCGAAGACCATCCGCCAATGGGCATCACTTCGTCGCCTAATTGCGTAAAATAGAAACTATTGTACCCTTTTTCTTTTCGCCACTCGTCCGAAGCAAAAGAAGTATCAGGATACATAGAACTTTCATAGTCTCCCAAAGCACCTTTCGTGCCTTCTTCAAAAGCGTTTGTCGCAGCGAAAGCGCCAACCACAGGGGCAAACACCATAGTGGAGCCCAACACGCACGTTAAGGTTATGCCGATAATCCTTTTCTTCATACCTTTCTCCTTGATTTTAGAAATCCTTTTAATAATTATACCATATACATACGTTATTGTCAATAGACAACCCTAATTCACCCAATCTTTTGAATTAGACTCCATTAGAATCAATTCCTTGCAAACTCTTTTCTATAACGCTTCAAAAACCCCTATCCTAATGCATCAGGATAGGGCTCTAAGTTTAATCGTAATTAGAATCGTTTGGTGGCGATTACATTATAATTTGTTGACGTCGGCTCGTAGCCCTCTTTCAAAAGTACCGTCTCGTTTATACAAGCACACGTCTAAAAACCATTTGCCTTGTTTTTTCCTTGTTCGCAACACTTCTTAAACCATTAGCCGCCATTTCTAAATCAAGGCACAAAAAAGCCAAGCAAAATGCTTGGCTTTTCGTTATGCAATTTTAAAGGTAATCGACGTTCCGCCCGAAACTTCGATATAATAGGTCGTGCCGTTGCGTCCAGAGAAGGAAACGCTCTTCGTCCCCTGCGAGCCACCGT
>JAFVXN010000066.1 GCA_017501125.1 Clostridia bacterium | reverse complement strand
GAAGGTACACTCCCCCTAAAGTGTGAAGCGCGCGAAAGGCTAATGCCCGCGCATGAGAGTATCTCAAAAGAGTGGGGGACACCGAAAGTTATTTCCCACAACTGAATACGAATTTCAAAGGCGGCTGAATTTCAGTCGCCTTACTTTTTTGCGCTCGCCCGATATTATATATTTTTTCCGGGCACGCACGGTTTATTTCCTTGACAAAATGCGAGAGAGGGGGGTATAATAATTTTAGTTATTCACCAAGGAGAGACTTATGGGAAACGACGTAAAAACAATATCTACGACTAATGCCACTATACTATTTGGGCGGATTTTGGCGAACACTGACGTACTTACTACGCAGACGGACGACGAAGGAAAACAAATGAAGGTGTACGACGTTCTCTTGGCGCGTGCCGACAAAATCAAAGCCTCCTCTAAAAAGGTAGAGGATCGCGATAAGCGCATGGGAAAGATTGAGAAACCGATTACCACCACTTGCGGAATTTCCTTGCTTGTGGCTTTGATTTTTTTATGCGTTTGGGGTGTGTCTTACCTTTTCGGTGG
Source organism: Clostridia bacterium (assembly GCA_017501125.1). Lineage (GTDB taxonomy): Bacteria > Bacillota > Clostridia > Christensenellales > Borkfalkiaceae > Scatosoma. The sequence continues at coordinate 5,293 of JAFVXN010000066.1, read as the reverse complement.
TGTGTATCTGTGGTCTAGCTTTTACACTATGATAATGGCGGCGATCGTATTCGGCGTGACGCTAATTCCTACTGTGATTTTTACCTATTTAGGATCGTCGGCTGTCAACGCGGAATTAACCGCGTGTATCGGCGATTTAGTGCCTTGTTATTCCGAGGATAGCCCGATTATCAGTATAAATCAGGCGAAAAATATAAAGATTGAAAGGCTTTTGGCGGTCGCGGAGAATGCAAAGAACGCGGCGGCGGCAAAAGCACAGTTGCCGACGGCAAAGGCACAGTCGACGGTACGAGAGGGCGCCGATTATACGGGGACGTCTACTCTCAAGAAAGGAGACGTCGTGGAAGGCACGGTCGTTTACGCGGCGGAAGGACTTGGCACTTACGTAGAGGTTGCAGGTCGTGAGGGGCTGATGAGCGCGACGGGTTTCCCCGTAGGGACGAAGGTGAAGGTCGAGGTCGTCGCAATCAACGGCGATACGATTGACCTTAAATGGGTACGATAACGAAAAGGCAAAAAACAGCCTTGCGGATTAACGCATACAAAAAGACTTGACAAAACGTCGGGGAGGAGGGTATAATAATTTTAGTTATTCACCAAGGAGGGAATTTATGGACGGCGCGCCCACGATGATGGAAAAGCCTAATATCAATAGGTTGCACAAGCGCATTTTAGCGAATCCCGACGCAGAGACGACGCTGACGGATAAAGACGGAAAAGCAATGAAGGTGGGGCAAGTGCTCGCCTCCCGTAAGGAACAAATCCAAGAATCCAACGAAAAGGTAAAAAGGAAGGCAAAGAAGACGGATAGGCTCCGCACGATTGTGCTTGCCGTCGGTGTTCCCGTCGCGATAATCGTCAATTGTCCTATTATGGCGTCCGTCGTGATGCCCATTTTCTTGGACGGAAAGACGGAGTTGATGGGGCTGTTTTATACATTGATTGCAATCTGTGTGGTACTTTGGGCGGCGGTGATAGCCCTGACGGTCCTCCTTACTCTCCGCAAAAAACGCGACTTCGAGGAAGAATTGACGAAGTGCATCGGCGATTTGGCGCCTTTCTACCCCGCAGGGAGCAGTGAAGGAACGTACGCGAAGATGAAATTCGATGATTTTACTTTGTTGCTTTTAGAGGCGCAGACCTTCGGCGCGGTGGAAAAGGTGGGCGGCATCAATGCGGACGCTTTGTCGCAGATGCAAGAAGTCTTGAGAAGTTTTGGTATGGGCGGTATGTCTGCGCTGGGAGGACTGACGCAGACGATTATCATAAACAACACACCAAAGCAGGAGGCGCAAGAGCAACCGAAGGCGGTCGAATTGAAAGTGGGCGACGTGGTGGAAGGGAAGGTCGTGCACGTGAGTGCGGACCTTGGCGCTTTCGTGGAACTCGAAGGGGGCAAGGCAGGGTTCATCTCTATCTCCCGTCTGCCGTCGTACGTTAGTAAATTGGAAGGGTTCCTCAACGTCGGTGACATGGTCAAGGCGGAGATAGACTCCCTCGGCGAGGAGACCATCGACCTTAATCTCATATCAAAAATTTGATTAGGCAATCGCTCGCGCGTTGGGCGATAAAAGGAGTGCGGAAGAAACCGCCACTCCTTTTTTAATAGATTAAAAAAGCGATTTTTTGTGAAAATTAGGTTAATTATGGGACGGATTCCTTTTTTCGTATTGCCTTTTGCGCTAAGGCGTGGTATAATGATAGGCAGGAGAGAAGGCAAATGTTTGGATACGTCCGCACTGATGAACCCTATTTGTATATCAAAGACCAAACCTTGTACCAAGCCATGTATTGTGGATTGTGCAAGGGGATAGGGGAGGTCTGCGGTCAGACGGCGAGATTCGGGCTGTCCTACGACGTCACTTTCCTGTCCGTCCTGTTGCATAATATCGCAGGGGTGGACGTCAAGATAGAAAAGGGACATTGTCTGACCCACCGCATCCGCAGTAAGCCGATGGCAAACGTCGACGAAATGACGAAGATGCTCGGTGCCGTCAACACGCTACTCGCCTATTATAAGTACACGGACGATATCGCGGACGAGGGCAAGGGCAAAGGCAAACGGCTCCTCTTTCAAAAGGGATTCAAGCGCGCAAAGAAAGCGTATCCTGCCTTAGAGGAGATTATCCGCGTCCGCTTAGAGGCGCAGGAGAAGGTGGAAAAGGCGGCGACTGCGAGTCTGGATATCGCGGCGGACAACACGGCTGAGATGGTCGCGGCGATTGCAGACGAGGTGCTCGGGGATAAAAAGAGTGAGGCTACGCATAATTTATTCTATACGATAGGCAAGTGGATATATCTTATCGATGCGCTGGACGATTACGACAAGGACAAGGAAAGGGGGCTGTACAATCCCTTTCTGTTGAGTTATGGAGAGGGCTGTCGCAAAGAGATGGTCGAGGCGCACGAAGAGGAGATAGCGTTCACCTTCCACGCGATTTTTAGCGATTTGCGTGAGAATTTGTCGAAGATAGAGTTCGCTTTTAACCGAGATCTCGTGGACAACGTCTTGCTTCGCGGTTTGCCGGCACAGACGAAACGGGTTATGGACGGGTGCGATTGCAAGAAAAAAAGGAGATAACGCCATACGGCGTAAGGAGAATAGTATGATGGAAGAATATTACCGCTTGTTGGGGCTTTCTGAGGGTGCGACGGACGAGGAAATCACGGCGCGCTACGAGGAGATGCTCGAAAAATGTAAAGAAGACAGGTGGTTGGACGGTGAGGCTGGCAATCAAGCGGCAAAACTGATGACCAAATTACAGACCGCGTATAAAGAATTGATGGCGGCGCGTAAAGAACAGCGCGCGAAGGGCGCAGACGGTGCCAGCGCTATCGAAGAGGTGTCTAAGTGTTTGCACGCGAACAATCTTGCCAAAGCGCAGGAGTTGCTCGATTCCTTTAACGAACGCGGTGCGGAGTGGCACTATTTGCAAGCGGTCGTTTTCTATAAAAAGAACTGGTACAACGAGAGCAAAAAGCAGTTGGAGATTGCGATGCAGATTGACCCCAACAACGCCAAGTATCGCGAGGCGTATCAAAAGTTGGGCGAGAAAAACAACTATCAAAAACAATCGGCTGGCGGTGCGTCCCCCTACGATAATCACGAGGGGGCAAGAGAACACCAGACGGGCGGAGAACAAATGGGCGGCGAGGGTGCCTGCAACACCTGTTGCTCCTGTTGCTACGCGTATATGTGCGCGGATTGCTTGTTCAGTTGTTGTTGTAGATAAGGGGCAGGTACGCGGTGAAGAATCGGATTACGGCGTATGAGATAGCCCTGTCGGGCGTGGCGGCGACGATGGCGACCATCTTTTTATCGGTGGGGGCATTGTCGTCGGCATTGTTATTTACGGGGTATTTGTTGGCGGGGCTTAGCCTGTGCCTGCCACTGGTAAAGGGGGGATATATCGGCTACGCTTGTGCGTACGTGTCCTGTTGCTTACTTACCCTTCTTTTTTGTGGGTTCGCCTTCTTTTTTCGCCTGCTGCCGTTTATCGTCTTTTTCGGTTTGCACCCCTTATTCAACGAATTGCAGGTGCGAAAGAGAATCAACGGCGTGGTGGCGTTTATCGTCAAATCGTTGTGGTTTTGCGGCGCGATGCTACTAGTCTTTTGGCTGTTGTTCGACATGACGACGGGGATTGCTTTTTTGGATACTTACTTTATCCCCATACTCTTTATTTTAGGGCCTGGCGTCTTTTTCCTGTACGACAAAATGTATTTTTTGTGCCGTCAGCAGGTGGACAAGGTCCTCAAAAGAATTTTCAAAAAATAACCGCGCAGGTGAATGGATATGGCAGAGAAGAATCAGATCGTCCAAGGCGTCGTCGTGGCGCTGGGGACGAACGGTGAAGGCGTTATCAGGCAGGACGGGAAGACCTTTTTCGTGCCGGCTTGTTTAGAGGGAGAGGAGGTCTCTTTCAAGGTCCTGAAGGTCAAAGACGCCGTCGGGTACGGCAAGGTAGAGGAGATTATCACGCCGTCCGCCAGCCGTCGCACGCCCAAGTGCCCCCATTTTTTAAGGTGCGGTGGGTGCGACCTGCAACATATGTCCTACGAGGCGCAACTCGCCTTTAAGAGGACGCAGGTGGAGAACTGCCTGAAAAAAATCGGCGGGATTAGCGTAGCGGTGGCAGATACCGTGCCTTGCGAAAGGCAATACGCCTACCGCAACAAGTTGCAACTTCCCATCGGCGTCGATAAAGAAGGGCGTACGATAGTAGGTTTTTACGCGGCGCGTAGTCATAGGATTATTCCGCTGATGAGGTGTGAGATTCATCCCGACTGGGCGGAAAATATCATCGCGGCGTTGATGCGCTACGTCGAAAAGAGTGGCGCAAGGGGCTACGACGAGGAGAGAAAAACGGGCGAACTTCGCCACCTCGTGGTGCGAGAAATCGGCGGTAAATTTATCGTCACCGTCGTAGGTAGAGGCAAGGCGTTGCCGAAGGCGGATTTGCTGATAGGGGCGCTGAAAGAGGCGGTGGACGAGTTCACGCTGTATTACAATCGCAACGAGAAAGAGACCAACGTCATCTTCGGTGAAAAGTTTACTCTCGTACACGGGGTGGGCTTTTTCGAGGCGAACGAGGGTGGAATCGTCTACGAGGCAGGTCCTGCCACCTTCTTGCAGGTCAACGAGACGGTGCGAGAAAGGCTGTATAAGGCGGCGGTGGATTCCGTCGTGGAGAGTGGTGATGAGGTCGTGATAGACGCCTATTCGGGCGGCGGATTGATGACGGCGATGATCGCCAAAAAGGCGAAGGCGGTCTACGGGATAGAATACCTTCGCGAGGCGGTGGATTGCGCCGACGCGTTGAAAGAGAAAAATGCCCTTGACAATATGCAAAATATTTGCGGGCTCGTCGAGGAGCAGATACAAGGCGTTTTGCAAAAGGCCAAGGGGGAGAAGACGAGGCTAATCGTCGATCCGCCTCGCGCGGGCATACATAGAGAAGCGTTGAGGGCGATTGCAGACAGCGGCGTGGATAAGATTACGTATATCAGTTGCAATCCGTCCACTTTGGCGCGCGATTTAGGGATATTGACGGGGAGTTTGGTAGAGAAGGACGGCGCACTTATCAAGTGTGATAATCCACAAGGCAATTACGAGATAGTCTCCGTCCGCCCCTACGATATGTTCCCCCAGACCAAACACGTCGAGACATTAGTTCAATTATCCCACAAAAAACCTGCTACCAATTTAGAAGTTGCTCTTGACTTTGAAAACAGCGAGGTGGAAAGCTCACTTGTTGACCTTGAAACCCGTGTAAAATCAAAGGAAACCGTT
>JAFVXN010000065.1 GCA_017501125.1 Clostridia bacterium | reverse complement strand
GAGAGAACCACGTGGGGTTGAAGTCAACGCCTTCAAGACCCGTCTCTTTCGCCCATTTTACCCAAGGCTCGAAATGCTTGTATTCGTATGCGTCTCTATCCACCTTGCCCTTGTCTTCGCCAAGGAGCGCGTAGCACGCGTGCACGTTCACTCTCTTTTTACCAGGCATCAACTTGAACGCCGTGGTAAGGTCGGAGAACAATTCCTCAGGGGTTCTCGCTCTGCCAGGGTAATTACCCGTCGTTTGGATACCGCCGGAAAGGGAATCGCTACCGTCGAAACCGATAACGTCGTCGCCCTGCCAGCAATGGATGCTGACGGAGAGTTTCGAAAGTCTTTCCATAGCCGCTTCGGTATCAATACCGAAATCCGCATAGATCTTTTTTGCTTCTTCGTATCTGGACATATTGGATACTCCTTATTATATAATTTTTATTTTTTCCTTAATTAAAATCGGCAGATTACAGTTCCTTGATGTCGAAGGATCTCTTGATGATTTGTCTGCCCTCTTGTACGTTAGCGATATCGCCGCAACCTACCATCTGCATAATCAAGTTGCCGATTGCCGTGCCTTCCGCAGGCCCCGTCACAATCTTTAAGCCCGTCCACTTCATCGTCAACTCGTTGAGCAATTCGTTCTTACTGCCACCGCCGATGATGTTGAGAGTGTCGTATTTTTCGCCCGTGACCTCTTCCAACGCCTTGACGCTGTTGTCGTATTCCTTTGCGAGGTTGTTGAAGATGACGTACGCCATTTCGCCGACCGAAAGTTCCCTGCCTACCGTTTCGTTGATGACGTCAATCATACTCTTAGGTGCTAAGAATTTTTGGTCGTTGACGTCGAACATATCGTCGATGGGATTGGCAATCGCCATCTCCATCAGTTGTCCGAAACTGTACGCGTCGTTTAACTCGTGTCTCACCTGCTGAATCATCCACAAGCCCATAATGTTCTTTTGGAGACGGAAGGTGAAATTCAAACTGCCTTCGTTGGAATACCCTGCGTCGTTTGCCGATTGCAAGGTGACTGCCTTGTTCTGTTCTACGCCGAGCAGCGACCACGTGCCGCTGGATATGTACGGGGTTTGCTTGTCGAGGGGTGCCGCCAACACTGCGCTAGCCGTGTCGTGCGTTGCGGGCAACACTACCTTCGCCTTGTACCCTACGAACGCCGCTACCTCGTCGGTGAATTCTCCCACCACCGTGCCAGGCTGTGCAAGTTCGCCGAACAATTCCTTTTTGTAGCCGAGTTTTTCGATAATCTCCTCGTCCCACTTATGGGTGAGAGCGTTGACCATGCCCGTCGTCGTGGCGTTGGTGTATTCCTGTTTTTTCACGCCCGTCAAACGGAAGTGGAAATAATCGGGGAGCATCAACATCGAGCACGCCTTGTCCATCCTGCCCGTATCCTTATCGTGCATCAACTGATACACCGTATTAAAAGAGGCAAACTGGATACCCGTCTTTGCGAACAAATCGTTGTAGGCGATAATTCCGTGCACTTTGTCAATCGTCTTTTGCGTACGCTCGTCACGATAACAGTAGACGCTGCCGATTGCCTTATCGTCTGCGTCGAGGAGCGCGTAATCGACGCCCCACGTATCAATACCGACCGAATAAGGAATCTTGCCGATTTCCGCCGCCCTCTTCAAGCCGTTGAGGATCTCTTGGTACAACCTCTCGGGCTCCCACATAAGGTGCGTCTCGCCGTCGTAGCCTTGCAAATCCTTAGGACCGTTCTGGAAGCGGTAAATCTCTTCCGTGATCATTTTGCCATCTTCAAGATAGGACACGATGTGTCTACCAGAAGAAGCACCGATATCAATCGCCAAATAATATCTCATTTTCCCGTCCTTTCCCCTCGCCTTTCACCCACCTTTTTCGGGGCTTTTTTCGGCGAGGCTTTACATTATAATATTTTATCATACGTATTATAGCATAAAAAAATATTTTTGTCTATATATGTGCGAAAGATTGACAAAAAAACATTTTTGTGTTATAATTCAATCACAAACGAGCAAAAATTTGCTCAAATGCGCAAAAACGAGGTAATCGTATGGTCAATTTGGAGAGACAAAAACACATTTTGGAAGTATTAAAGGAAAAAAAGAGCGCGACGGTGGCGGACCTTGCGCAGATTTTGTACGTCAGTGAGGCGACGATTAGGCGAGATTTGACGGAGATGAAAGCCACGGGGCTGATTGAGAGAAGTCACGGGGGCGCGTCCTTGCCCGACAACGCCGACGAAATATCCATCTTCGTACGTATGGAGAAAAACGCGCGAGAAAAAGACCGCGCTGCATTAGCAGCGATCGAACATCTCCCGCCCTTCAAATCGGTGTTTATCGACTCCTCCTCGACAGCCCTTGCCCTCGCGGAAAAACTCGACCTCACCTCCAAGACGGTGGTCACCAACAACCTGCAGACGGCAATCCGTCTCGCCAAAAAGCCCAACATCAACCTCGTACTTTTAGGGGGGAATATTCAGTTTAACACTATCTCCACGACGGGAAGTTGGACGACCAACCAGTTGGACGATTTCGTCTTCGACCTTATGCTCACCTCTTGCGCCGCCGTGATTGACGGAGCGACTTTCGAGCGTTCACTTGAGCAAAAGGAAATCAAGAAGGCGGCGTTTAGAAAATGTGCCGTCAAGTTCCTCATCGTCGACCACACGAAATTCTCCGCCTTCGCCACCTATCGTCTTACGGGCTTAGAAGACTACGACTACATCGCCACCGACGTGGAGCCCGACGAAAGCCTCGTCAAAAAATGCCAAGAAAGCGGCACAAAACTCATTTTTTAATCGCGGAAAACTTTTTTAAAAATTTGCGCAAAAGCGCGTGAAAATAGTTGACAAAGATTAAAAAACAATCTATACTATAAAGGCGTTTCAACGGAAATGGAGCGTCTTTATAATGCACTGTTAGCTCAACTGGATAGAGCGACGAGTTGCCCGTCAAAAAGCATCGATGATGCTTTTTAGGGACGAGATAAGCGAGCACCGATAGGTAGGTGCGAGCGTGACCGAGCGCAAGGGTCAGCCCTGCGCGAGAAAGGAGTT
>JAFVXN010000064.1 GCA_017501125.1 Clostridia bacterium | reverse complement strand
TTTCGTCGTCGCTACGCGAATATTACCAGAACGGAATCTGCGTGCAGCGTGCGCACAAGGATTCTTTTCCTTCTTATTGCAGGAACCACAAAACTCGTAAGTGCCGCAAAGGTCTTTGCCCGCCTCAATGCTATCATGCCACTTTACTACATCAAATTGTGCTTGTTCTTCTTTCAACGTCATTTCTTTTTTCTCCTTTTGTAAAATTATATTCTTGATTTCCTAACTATTATAATAGAAACGTTTTATTTTTTCAACGATTTTTCCACCGTTTTTTTATTTTTCTTTTGATTTTTTTTGGCAATTTTCCCAAAAAAAGCCGCGATTGGATTTCGCGGCAAATCTATCTATTTCGGCACACTAACGGCGATGTCTTTCGCACCCGTATGTCGTTATTTTAGATATCGGCGCGCCAACAATTCTATGAGACGGTTTTCCCCGCCGCTACTTTTACGCGCCTATTCGTCAACGATATTATATCTTATGACGAAAGTTCAAAAAAGTTTCCTTATTTACACAAATTCCTTCACTTTTATATGTTGCAAGATTTCTTCGTATTTTTCTTTTTCAAAGGAAACGGCATTGTCAGTAGATACCCTTGCAGCACCCGCCGCGACACCGTGACGAAGCATCTCTTCAATCGGCGCGCCCATACGCAACTGCATCGCCGCCGCCGCAACCATGGCGTCACCTGCCCCGACGGTAGAATTGACGGCAACGTTAATCGTATTGCCGTAAAAATTCTTCTCGCCGTCCGTAATAATTGCCCCTTCGTCACCCAAAGAAACCATTACCGCTTGCGCACCACGCGCTACCAGTTCGTAGCACGCAGCAAGCAAATCCTCCTTAGAGGCAATCTCTCTACCAAGCGTTGCTCTCAATTCGTCAAGATTAGGTTTCACCAAATCGACGCCCATGCCGATCGCGGACAACAGCCTATCGCCAGATGCGTCAACTATCTTTCGACAATTAGGGTTAATAGCCTCCATAATCTTCGCATAGAAAGAAGCGTCAACCTCTTTCGGCAATCCGCCAGAGACGACAACGACCGCGCTTTTCGCAGACAAATTCCTGATAGAACGAAGAATTTCTTCCAGTTTCTTTTCTTCTACCGGCACCCCTACGTCGTTAACTTCCGTCAGCAAGGAGTGATTGTCGATAAATTTATAATTCTCCCTCGCACGACCTTTGTTCCAAGTAAACAAAAAGGGCACGCCCTCTTTAGAAAGCGCATTCTCAAAAGCAAAGCCGTTTTCGTCGTACATAAGCCCCGTCACGCAGGAGTTCCCGTGTAAGCGCTTAACCCCTATCGCGACGTTCAGTGCCTTCCCCGCATACGCCACGGTCTTGCTTTTTACTATATTCGTCCGCCCTATCTGCAACGCATCCAACTCAATCGTCACGTCTACGCAAGGGCTCATACACACCGTTAAAATCATACCATTCCCACCCAATCATCTATATCATATGCGCCACATACTCATTTTAGCGCTTAATATTTTTACGTTGTCTCGTAAAAAGACCGTTTTTCTTGTTGGGGAAAAACGGTCTTCCAAAAATATCAAATTCGTTGATTACATAGAAATCATTTGAAGGGTCTCGTACAACTCGTGGTTGAATACCTTCTTCATCGACACAGCCTCAATGATATCCATATCGATAATCTTGTTGTCTTTAATACCAACTACGCGATTACCAATGCCGTCTTTCAATAAGCGCACTGCCTTATTACCAAACTGCGCCGCAAGCATTCTGTCCGCCATAGAGGGAGAGCCGCCCCTTTGTACGTGACCGATGCAAGTGGGACGCACGGGATAGGAGGTATACGGTTGAAGTTGTTTTGCAAATTCATCCGCACTCATGACCCCTTCTGCCACAACGATAATATTAGAGTGCTTACCGCTCGCTCTCGAACGGTTGATACGCATTACGATATCGTCTAAATTAAATTTAATCTCAGGCACGACGATAATTTCAGCGCCGGAGGCAATGCCACTGTACAATGCGATATCGCCACAATGTCTACCCATAACCTCCACGACGGAAATACGTTCGTGCGAAGTCATCGTGTCACGCAACTTGTTGATGATATCAAGGCAGGTGTTGACCGCCGTATCAAAGCCCAACGTGTAATCGGTATATTCCAAGTCGTTGTCAATCGTACCAGGGATACCAATAGTAGGAATCCCATACGTTTCACTGAGCACTTTCGCCCCACGGAAGGAGCCGTCGCCACCAATAACGACCAACCCCTCGATTCCACGACGTTTAATCGTATCAACAGCCTTCTTTTGACCTTCGACCGTTAACATCTCCAAACATCTTGCCGTACGAAGTTTCGTACCGCCACATTGTACGATATTAGAAACGCTACGCATCTCCATAGGAATCATATCGTCATCCATCAGCCCAGAATAACCGCGCTGAATACCATAGACTTCCATACCATAATAGATTGCAGTACGGACGACGGCACGGATTGCCGCGTTCATACCAGGCGCGTCGCCACCACTCGTCAAAAGACCGATTCTTTTCATGACTTCTCTTTCTCCCGATTCACCGCATCGTCTCACAACGAGCCAACACGACAATCATACTTTTCTTAGGTTCGCCATTTATTATACCAAATCTAATCAAAAAAGCAAACCATTTACCCCATATTTTTCAAATATTTATGCAAGTTTTATGCATTTTTCTTCCAAAAAGGAAGCGAGTTCCGCCATCAGCGCACGAGACGGGTTAACTTTTTGGGAACAAGACATCTTTCGCCCGTTTTCTACAAAAACGACTTCCGTATCACCTTCGTAGAAAGTCAGCGTCTCCAACAACTCGTCCTTGTCTTCCTCCGCCATGCCCGTCACGTTCAGCCACAGGCGCTCCTTTCTCTTCGCCTTAACCGTCTGCGTTTGTTTTTCTTCAGCCTTCTCATCCGTCGTGCGTTCTTCGACGTTGAATTCGTCCATACGCTCGACGATAATCGCAGGCGCCTTGTCGGCACTGATACTGATTTTTCCTTTCAAAGAGACGACTTTATCTTTTTCAAGGAATCCTCTAATCTTATCGTAGACTTTCGGGAAACATACGCACTCGATAGATCCATACATATCCTCGACGGTGACGAACGCCATAAAAGCACCGCCTCTCGTCTGCAGTTTTTTAAAGTCTGCGACCATACCGCCCATAGACACGGCTTGCCCGTCGGATATCCCCGTATAAACGCGCGTCCCGTCTTCCTCTTCCTCGTATTCACCAAGTTTAGAGCAATTAAACGTTTCATCTTTGAAATACGGCAACACCTTCTCAAAAGGGTGTCCGCTGACGTAAACGCCGAGCACGGATTTTTCTTTAGCGAGTTTTTCCATCATCTCGTATTCTGGCAGATCGGGGAATTTTATGTTCAGTTTCTGTTCCTCAACCAACCCACCGAATCCAAAAATGGAAATTTGCGCGCTCGCCTTTTGCTTGTCAAGCACGTTTATCCTAGCCATCGCCTCTTCGTAAACCGCAGCATATTGCGCACGATGATAACCAAAACAATCGAAGGCGCCAGAATAAATCAAACTCTCCACGATACGCTTATTCACGTACTTGCTGCAACGGGTGATAAAATCTTCAAAGTCCTTAAACAATCCGTTGGTCGTGCGTTCTTGAATGACCTTTTCTATCGCTTCTTGCCCGACCCCACGCAAACCGCCGAGGCCGAAACGAATCCCGTTCCCTTCCACCCAGAAAATCGTTCTGGATTTGTTGATGTCGGGT
>JAFVXN010000063.1 GCA_017501125.1 Clostridia bacterium | reverse complement strand
TTAAGGATAAGGGCGAACCCATCGGTTCGGAAAAATGCGAGCGTCTATACGCGAGTATTTTTCTTTGGTGCACAGCACCAAGCCCCCGTACAGGTCGCCGCGTTTCAATAAGAAGACCAGCAAAAAAGCACAGGAACTGTCCTGTGCTTTTTAATAATCAATCCTGCCCAACAAATAATCGACGCTGACCGAAAAGAGGTCGGCGATTTTGATAAGCATATCAAAGTCACACTCTCGCTTGCCGTTTTCCCAGTAGGAGATGAGTCGTGTGGAGACGCCCAACTTTTTTGCTAAATCTGTGCGCGATAAATTGTTTTCTAACCTAAGCGAATATAATTGCTCAAAAAATTTATTTTCCATACTAATATTTTAGAACAAATCGTTCCAAAATACTTGACTTGGAACAAAATGTTCCGTATAATTATATTACAATAATTTTTATGGAGGTAAAATATATGAAAAAGAAGATTTTTGACTTTGTATTGTTGGGGCTTGGCGTGGCGGCGATTGCATTTGCGATTGTGTGCTTTGTGTCGGCTGGCAACGGCGAATTGTTTTCCGCTGCAGGATCTTATAGCAGAATGGAAGTAATGCTTGACAATATCGTCACCAATACAAACGCAACGCTTGGTTGCGTGTCTATGGGATTCGGCTTTACTCTGCTTATTGCAGGTGGGGTTTTAATCGTAGTGTCTTTGAAAAAGATATTGTCCAAAACGGAAGATTAATCTTCAAAAATACGTGCCTTTTGGCTGTAAAAAAAGCGTACCGAAACCGGCGCGCTTTTTTTTTGCTTATCCTTACGGATAAGGGCGAACTATTTGGATTTGGGTAAAAAATCATAAAATCTATTGCAAATAGGATATTGATATGGTAGAATAATATTTGGCAAAAAGTGTAGGAGACGATTATGAGTTATTTGTTAGAAACCGTTAGCCTTTCGAAACATTATAAGAAGCAGTGGGTGCTCAAAGACGTGAATATGCACGTTGCAAAAGGCGACATATATGGCTTTGTCGGAGAGAATGGTTCAGGGAAAACTACGGTTATCCGTCTAGTGACGGGATTGATTGCTGCCAACGAAGGGCACGTGTCGCTTTTTGGGGTGCGAGATGACGATCCGAAGATTTTGGAGAGTCGAAAAAAGGTAGGCGCGATTGTAGAATCGCCGTCTATCTATTTGAACATGTCCGCCGCCGACAATTTGCGTATGCAGTGCACCATACTGGGCATTAAACAGAACGTCGAAGAGAAGGTTAAGAACGTTCTTTCCGAGGTTGGACTTTTAGAACAGTACGAGAGCAAGAAGAACGTAGCGAACTTCTCGCTTGGTATGCGACAACGCCTCGGGATAGGGATGGCTTTGCTCGGCGAACCAGAATTTATCATTCTTGACGAGCCGATGAACGGTCTTGATCCAGCGGGTATCGTAGAGATTAGAGAATTAATTTTAAGATTGAACGGTGAAAAACAAATCACTTTCTTGATTTCTTCGCATATTTTATCGGAACTTGCGCTTGTTGCGACGAAATACGGTATTATTTCCAAGGGAAAAATCGTTAAAGAAATCACGACGGACGAGTTGCGACGGGAGTGTAGACCGTCGGTAATAATCAATGCAAAGGATAAGGAGGCGTTGCGCGCCCTTGTAGGCGAGGTCGTTCCTTTGGAGGATTGTTTTATGACCGCGCACGGTGTACGCGTTTACGGTGAAGTCAATCTCAACGAACTTTTCAGCCGAATTATCAACGCGGGTATCCTTATGGAAAGCGTCTATTGCAACAAGCCCAGTATCGAAGATTATTACCTTTCGTTGATAGGAGGTGGCAATCATGCTTGATTTATTAAAGGCTGATTTGAAGCGGGCGATAAAAGACAGATTGTTTATCGTGTTGTGTATTATAGCGGGTGCGTTTGCCGTTATAACGCCTCTCCTTTACAAAGGTATGCTCGTGCTTTTGGAGTGGACGATGGCGTCGACGGAAGGGCTGGAAATGTTCGAACTTACTATGACGGCAAAGTCGATGTTTTTCGGCACGTTCTCGTTTGGGGGCGATTTTGGATTAATTTTGCCTATTTTTGTGGCGATTATCCTTTGTAAAGATTTTAGCAACGGCACGATTCGCAACAAAATCACCTGTGGAAAATCGCGCAGGAGTATTTATTTTTCGCTGCTTATCACCTGTTCGATTTTAACTTGTGCCTTTATGTTGGCACACGCACTTTTAACTTTGCTCGTATCTTTGATATTCTTTGAATATCAATCGACGCCTTTTTCGTGGGGAGATTTCGGGTATTTGATGGCGTCTATCGGGTTGCAGTTGCTGTGTTGTCTGTTTGTTTGTGCGCTTTTAACCTTCTTTATCGTGTTTATGAAGAACGCGGGCTTAGCCATCGTTATGTATTTTGTCGTATCCTTTTTGATGACGATCGTCGGCAGCATTACGCAGACGATGGTGATGCCCGTCCCTCCCGACGAAATCGCTTACAACGTTTTAGAGTTTTTCAACGCGGCTAACGTCTTTATGTCTAGCATAATCGGTAGCGGTACTACCTATCAATTAAAGGAACTCCTGTATTTTCTTTTACCAACCGTTGCCTTTACGGCGATTTTCGTGACCTTGGGACTCGTCGCATTTAGAAAAAAAGACTTAAAATAACGAAATATTTATAAAGAAAAAGAAGAGGAATGAATCCTCTTCTTTTTTTAGTTGTTGTTGAGCGCCGCTTCGATGGCAGGCGTTATTGCGGAGGATAATACCACGTACCCTTGTGGTGTTAAATGCGCTCCGTCGTTTGTATATTCGGCGTAGATTTCGCCGCTGGCTTCATTGAATAGCGGGGTGAAAACGTCGACGAAGGCGTATCCGTATTTGTCGGCAAGTTTCTTGATGACGACGTTGTTGTAAGCGGCTAGTTGATTTTTTTTCGCCATACTTTGTCCCATAGCGGTTAAAGAAACGAGGACGACTTTGCTTTGTGGCAGGTTGTCGCGCAGGCCAACCAGGATGTCTTCGTAGTTTTCAAACATACTATCAAGATTGTTGCCCCCAATTAGCATAACGACGACTTTGGGTTTAAGATCGTATGCGGACACTTGTAATCTATTCTCCAATCCGTGTGTCGTTTCGCCCCCGATTCCTCTATTGGCCGTCGTCCATTGTGGGTAGTAAGTGGCTAAATTGCAGCCGTCGGTAAGGCTGTCGCCTAAGAAGGCAACGTCCACCTCGTAGTCGTCGTATTGTTCGTTTTCTTCCTCGTATAAAGCCAACTTGGTTGCGTAATATTCTCGCACCTGTTGCTCTCTTTCGGCTTTTTTTCTTTCGTCGGGTAGATGATATCCAAAGAAATAGATACAGCCGGCAGCGATGATAGCGGCCAAAGCAAGGCTTATAACAATAATGATAAGATTTCGCTTGCGCATCGTGAGGCTCCTTATTAGATATTATAACTAGTATACCACAACGAAAGAGCAAAATCAATTGCGCAAGAAATTTTTTTCAAAAATAAAAAAAATATCAAAAAATCCTTGACAAGGATATATACCTCGTGATATGATGTATTCCATAAAGGGAGGTATTAGATGGACGTTCAGTTAAAGCGCGGATTGTTGGACGTATGCGTCCTTGCTGCGATACAGCACGAGGATTCGTACGGATACAAGATTATCAAGGATATGAAACCGTACATTTTGCTGTCGGAGTCTACCTTATACACGATTCTAAAGAGGTTGGAAGGGGCAAAGATGCTGACGGTACGCACGGCGGAACACGACGGCAGGTTGCGAAAGTATTACCGTATCACGGACGCAGGGCGCAAGCGCATACGCGACTTTAAGGAGGAGTGGGCTGAGATGACGAAGATATATTGTTTCGTGACGGAGGAGGACAAGAAATGACGAAGAAGGATTTTTTAGCGCAATTACAATCACGCCTTGCGCATCTGTCGAAAGAGGACGCGGAGGAACGCCTGAGTTTTTACGCCGAGATGATTGACGATAGGATGGAAGAAGGGCTGACGGAAGAGGAGGCTGTGGCGGCGATAGGGTCAATAGACGAGGTTGCCGCGCAGGAGACGACGCCAGCGCAAGACTTTTCTCCTGTGGAGAAAGAGGAAAAACCGAGTCGGGCTTTGCGGACTAGGGACGTCGTCTTGCTTGCGGTGGGCGCGCCGTTGTGGATTCCTTTGGTGGCGGCGGCTATCGTCGTCGTGTTGGCGCTGTATATTTCGGCGTGGGCGGTGGTAGCGGCCCTGTGGGTGGCTGACGCAGCCTTTGCTATTGCGCCGCTTGGCGGGGTAATATGTGCTATTGTATTCGGCTGTCAAGGCTACGGAGGCGGTGCGGCGTTTATGGTGGCGTGCGGGCTTTGTTGCGGCGGCCTTTCCATCTTCCTGTTTTTCGGTTGCAAACAACTGACCAAATGGGTATGCCTGTTGACGGTTAAGATGGCAAAAGGCGTAAAGACTTTCTTTAAGGGGAGGGGCGCGAAATGAAAAAAAGTATAAAAGTAGCGCTTTGGACGGCGCTTTCGCTGGTGGTGACGGGCGCGTTGGTTTTTGTGATTACCATGGCTTGCTTGGGCTGGGATTTTCAAAAATTGAGCACGACGAAATACGAAAGCAATACGCATACGGTCACGGACGTTTTTACGAAGGTCAAGTTGGAGACGAGCACGGCAAACGTAGAGATTGCGCCCTCGCAGGATACGACCTGCGCCGTGGAGTGCTTTGAGGACGAAAAAAGGCGCCACGAAGTCACGATAGAAGGGGATACGCTGATTGTCCGTGAGAAGGATACGAGGGCGTGGTACGAGCATTTTGGTATCAATTTCTACACGACGAAAGTGACGCTGTATTTGCCTCAATCGTCGCTTGCAGAGATCAGCGCCGAGGTCAAGACGGGCAACCTTTCTATGCACTCTGGCATTGACGCGCAGAAGGTGAAATTGACGACTTCGACGGGCGATATACGGGCAAACGGGCTTACCATGGCTGAGTTGAACGCGACCACGAATACGGGAAAGGTCTCTTTGGGCGGTATTGACGCGTCCAGTTTGAGCGTGTCGACTTCTACGGGCGATATCGATGTTTGTGACGTCGCTGCGTCGACGGTATCCGTCTCTACGGGCACGGGCAGAGTTTCGCTTGACGATTTTGCAGTGGGCACTTTGGACGTGGCGGGGCGCACGGGCGACATCGCGCTTTCGAGGGTAGTCGCGTCGGGCACACTGACTATCGACGTTAAGACGGGCGACGTGAGTTTTGATAGATGTGACGCAGGCGAGATTGATATAGAGATTTCGACGGGCAGGGTAAGCGGTAGTTTGCTCAGCGAAAAAGTCTTCGACGTGCGCGTATCGACGGGCAGGATAGACGTCCCCGAAAACGGCGTCGGCGGCACGTGCAAGATACGAGGCGGAACGGGCGACGTGTGGCTGACGATAGCACGATAATTCACCGATAAAAAGGACTATCTTCTCGATTTTGAGAGGGTAGTTCTTTTTTTTTGCCTATTATCATAAAAATATTGACTTAGTCAATATTGTGTGGTATAATGTAAAATGAATCAAAATAACAAACGCAATTAGGAAGGAAAGAAGACATGAAGATTTTAGTCGTTTCCCAATATTACACGCCAGAACCAGGTATCGTCAGCAAGGTATGCGAGGGGTTGGTTTCGCGCGGCCACGACGTGACGGTGGTGACGGGCGTGCCCAATTATCCTATCGGAAAGGTGTATGAAGGGTACGAGAAAGGTCAAAAGAAAGAGGAGACGCTCGGCGGCGTCAAACTCCATAGATGCTACGAGATAGCAAGGCGGAAAGGGGTCTTTTTCCGCGTGCTCAATTATTACAGTTTTGCTTGGTCGTCGAAGAAGTTTATTAAGAAATTACAAGGCGATTACGACGTCGTATTCTCTTATCAAACATCGCCCGTTATGCAATCGACGGCGGCGGTAGCGTATAAGAAAAAGACGGGCACTCCGCTCGTTTTGTATTGCCTTGACTTGTGGCCGGAAAGTTTGACGATAGGCAAGATTTGCAAAAAATCCCTCGTCTACAAGCACTACTTAAAGGTCTCCAAGGACATCTATACGGCGGCGGACAAATTGCTGATTACCTCAAAGCCTTTTGCAAAGCGCATGCACGAGAATTTCGGGATAGCGGAAGAGGAGATCGGATACCTTCCCCAACACGCAGAGGGGGTATTTGACCCCGAGGCTTGCAAGAAGGAAGAGGACGGGTATTGCGACTTGCTCTTTGCTGGCAACGTCGGCATGGCACAGAGCGTAGAGACGATTGTCTACGCGGCGAAGGAGTTGGAGGATTATAAGCATATCCGTTTCCATATCGTGGGCGGTGGCACGTCGCTGGAAAAGGTAAAAACGCTCGCCGAAAAACTCAACGCGACCAACGTATTTTTCCACGGCAAACACCCGATGGACGAGATGCCCAAGTTCTATTCGAAGGCAGACGGCTTGCTCATCACCTTTACCAAAGACGAGGTGCTGGCGATGACGATGCCGCTCAAGACGCAGTCGTATATGGCGGCGGGCAAGCCTATTCTGTGTGCGACGGAAGGCGCGGTAGCAGACGAGATAAAGGCGGCGGATTGCGGCTACGTGTCGGCGGCGGAAGACGTCCAAGGTCTAAAAGAGAATATTCTGCGCTTTGCCTCCTGCAAAGACAAGGCGGCTATGGGCGCACGCGCGCGTGCATACTACGAGGCGAACTTCACCAAAGAGAGGTTTTTGGACGGATTAGAAAAGGCGTTGAACGAAGTGGTGAAAAAGGATTAATCATGAAGATATTGCAGATAAACGTCGTCTGCGGCGTCAAGTCGACGGGCAGGATTACGACGGACATCGCGGCACTGGCGGAAGAAAGGGGATACGATTGCAAGATAGGCTACGGCAGGGAAGGCGTGCCTGCGCCTTTGCAAAAATACGCCGTCAAGATAGGCACCCCCCTTTCCAACAAATATCACGCCGTGGTAAGTCGCGCCTTGGCGCTTGGCGGATTTGCCTCCAAAGCCGCGACGAAAAAATTCATCAAATGGGTAGAGGAGTACGACCCTGACGTTATCCATATGCACAATATCCACGGCGCGTATATCCACGTCGGCGTCCTGTTCGATTACTTAAAGCGCTCTGGCAAAAAAGTGGTGTGGACGTTGCACGATTGTTGGTCGTTCACGGGGCAGTGTACTCACTTTTCCTACGACGGCTGCGACAGGTGGAAGTCGGGCTGTGAAGGGTGTCGATATAAGCGTTCCTACCAGACGGTGTGGACGAACAAAGCAAAGCGCAATTTTGCATGGAAAAAAGAGATTTTCTCAGGCGTGGAGAATTTGACGATCACCACGCCCTCCAACTGGCTGGCTGGTTTGATTAAGCAATCCTTTTTGAAAGACTATCCCGTCGAGGTGATCCACAACGGCGTGGACTTGACGAGGTTTAAGCCCGTGCCCAGCGACGTAAAATCCCGTCACGGCTTGGACGGCAAAAAGATTATCCTTGGCGCGGCGACGGCGTGGGGAGAGAGAAAGGGGCTCCAAGATTTTTACAAACTGGCGGATTTGCTTGGGAAAGAGTATAAGATAGTGCTTATCGGGCTGACGGAAAAGCAGATTGAGACGGCACCTAATTCGATACTTGCCTTGCCTGCTACGGACGGCGTAGAGGAGTTGTGCACTTGGTACACGGCTGCGGACGTCTTCGTCAATTGCACCTACGAGGATACTTATCCTATGGTGAATTTGGAGGCGCAAGCGTGCGGTACTCCCGTACTCACGTATGCGACGGGCGGTAGCGTGGAGAGCGTTTTTGCAGAGAACGTTATCCCCCAAGGCGACGTAGTAGCGCTGGCGGAAAGGATTAAGGCAGGGGTGGAAAACCGCCTTTTGCCTAGCGATAGACTGGACAAACAAGTATTTTATCGGCAGTATTTGTCGCTGTACGAAAAGAAGGATTAAGGATGAAGATATTACAAATCAATTCCGTCTGCGGCGTCAAGTCGACGGGGCGGATTACGACGGATATCGCGGCGCAGGTGGAAGGCGACGGGCACGAGTGCAAGATTGCCTACGGCAGAGGCGACGTACCCGAATCCGCGCAAAAATACGCGATAAAAATCGGCGGCAAGGTATCCGTGTACGCGCACGCATTATACGCGCGCGCATTTGACGGGGCTGGCTTAGGCTCGAAATCCGCGACGAAAAAATTCGTAAAATGGATAGAGGAATACGACCCCGACGTTATCCATATGCACAATATCCACGGGTATTATTTGCACCTTCCTACGCTGTTTGATTATCTCAAAAAGGCGGGCAAAAAGGTGGTGTGGACGTTGCACGATTGCTGGCCGTTCACGGGGCATTGCTCCCACTTCGATTACGCTGGGTGCGACAAGTGGAAGGAGGGCTGTGAAAACTGCCCCCAAAAGGGCGCTTATCCAAGATCCTTTTTAGATAAGTCGCGTCGCAACTACGCTTGGAAAAAAGAGACGTTTTTGGGCGTAAAGGATATGACGATTACCACGCCGTCTAACTGGATGGCGGATTTGATAGGTCAATCCTTTTTGAAGGATTATCCCGTAGAGGTGGTTCGCAACGGGGTGGATATTTCCCGATTCCAGCCCACCCCCTCGCAGATAAGAGAAAAGGAAGAATTCCAAGACAAGAAGATCGTACTGGCAGTGTCGACGGCGTGGGGGGAGAGAAAAGGTCTTAACGACGTCTACGCGCTCGCCGAAAGGCTGGACGAAGGATATCAAGTCGTGATAATCGGGCTGACGGAAAAGCAGATTAAGACGGCGCCTAAAAAAGTGCTCGCCCTGCCAAAGACGGACGACGTTGCCTCGCTGGCAGGTTGGTATACGGCGGCGGACGTGCTGGTCAATTGCAGTTATGAAGAGAGTGCGTCTATGGTCAATCTCGAGGCGCAGGCGTGCGGTACCCCCGTGCTTACGTACGCAACGGGTGGCGCGGTAGAGACGGTGCCCGAAGGGCATACGGTACCCAAAGGCGACGTGGAGAAAATGGCGGCGGCGCTCGCCGACACCATTGATAAAAAGGAAATTCTTCCCCAGTCTATGATAGATAAAACGGGGATTGCGGCAAAATATTTAGAGATATACAGAGGCTTATGAAGATATTGTTTTTGGGGCTTTTCTACGACGAAGAGGGGCTTAAACAATCGTATAGCGAGGTAAAAAGTGGGGTGCAGATGGCACCGCACCGTTTCCAGACTCTCCTTATCAAGGGGCTCGAAGAAAACGGCGTCGAGGTGCAGTCGCTCAACGTGCTACCGGGCGGCACCTTCCCTTTCAATCATAGGCGCCTTTGTATCAAGGACAAGCGCTGGGGCAAGGAGAATCTTCGCATAGGGTATCTCAATCTGCCTTTTATCAAGCAGCGTACGCAAGAGAAGAAAGCCTATCGTTATATGAAGACGGCGCTTGCCTCTTCGACACCACCCGATTATATCGTGTGCTACTATACGCATCTTCCCTATTTAAGGGCGCTCAATCGCATCAAAAAGGAATTCCCCGATATAAAGACGGCACTAATTATGACGGAGGCGGTCTGGGGCAGAGGGGACATCGTCGACACGCCCCGCGCTAAAAAAGAGGGGGATAAGGTCGTTGCGCTTTCAAAAGTATTCGACGCTTTTCTGCCGATAACGAAACACTTAAAAGAGCCACTTGAAATGGGCGAAAGACCGTATATGGTCTTGGACGGCGTCGCGGACGAATCCGCCCAAAAGGCAAAGCCTTTTGAAGGAGAAAGAAAGGTGTTCTTATACACGGGCACGATTCATAAGCATTTCAATTTAGATACGCTTATCGCCGCCTTTTCCCATTTGCCCGAGGCGGAACTTTGGCTTTGTGGCAACTTGCAAGACGTAGGCGACGCGGCGCAAAAATTAGAGGATTTACCCAACGTAAAATATCTCGGGCGTGTGCCTTTCGAGGATTTGCAAGGCTATCGCGACGGCTGTGCCTATCTTATCAATCCACGCCAGCCGACGGGCTCGTATACGCGTTATAGTTTCCCCTCCAAACTCACGGAGTGCTTAATTAGTGGCAAGCCGACGGTGGGGTATTTGCTGGAAGGCATCGGGGAGGAATATTACCCCTATATCCAGCCCTTGCACGCAAAGGACGCGAAAGGGCTCGCGGAAGAATTAGGGGCGATTATCCAAGAAGATTACGCCGTAGCCAAAGAGCGCGCGGAGCAGG
>JAFVXN010000062.1 GCA_017501125.1 Clostridia bacterium | reverse complement strand
CAACAGGTCGGCACCCCCGAAAAAATCTACAACGAGCCGAAGAATACCTTCGTCGCCGACTTTATCGGGGAAAGCAATATTTTCTCTGGCGTTATGACGAAGGATTTCAACGTCCGTTTCTGCGGAAAATCCTTTACCTGCATCGACAAAGGTTTTGAAAAGGACGAACCCGTCGACGTCGTCGTCCGCCCCGAAGATATCGTTATCACCCCCGCCGACGAAGGCATGCTGAAAGGCAAAGTCACCTCCGTCATTTTCAAGGGTATGCACTATCAAATCCTCGTACAATGCGGTAGAAACGAAATCGAGATTCAAAGCACCGCCGCCCCTCAAGTCGGCGATACCGTAGGTCTCGTCATCAAACCCGACGAAATCCACGTCATGAAAAAACGCTTCCGCGTCAATAAATTCACGGGCGTCATCACCAAACGCAACACGGTAGAATTTGGCGACGGCGAATTCGACTGCGACGTGACCCAACTCTATCCTGGTAGCCACCTCGACGAAGACGGCTATATCATCACGGAAAAGGGCGAAAAAATCGACCTCACCGACGTAGAAGTCAACGTCGAAGTCGGTCTGCACGATATCACCATGAGTGACAACGCCGACGAAGGCGGCGCACAAGGCAATATTATCTCCTTAATATATAAGAGCGAATACTATCGCTATATCGTCCGTACGGAGAACGAGGAAGACTACGTCCTCGCCTGCGAAGATCTCTGGAACGAAAACGACCGCGTCAGTTTGATTATCCCGAAGGATAAGATAAAACTTTCCTTCAAGAATCCGGAGGAAAACAAAAAATGACCTCCACGAAAATGAAACCGCATTTCTCGAGGAAATTGCTCGCTATTCCGTACGCGCTGTTTTTAGCCTTCTTCGTAGTCGTCCCCTTGTTTATTATCGTATATTACGCCTTTACGAATGGAGATACGGGCAACTTTTCCTTTGAGAACTTCGCTAGATTCTTTAGCGGTACCACCACGGAAAACTTCTTTCAATCTAGCCGTTTTATGATGATTATGCAATCCTTCTTTATCTCTATTATGAGTACGCTGGTTTGCCTTTTCATCGCCTATCCCGTAGCCTACTTTATCGCGCACAGCAAGATAAAGAACAAAATGGGTTTTCTCCTTCTTTTCATCGTGCCGACGTGGGTCAACTTCGTCCTGCGTATTAACGCAATGAAAGAACTACTGGATCTTATCGGCATCTACAACAAGCCAGAGTGGAATATGTTTAACACGATACTGGGTATGGTGTACGACTTTTTCCCTTTTATGATCCTGCCTATCTATACGACGATTACCAAGATTGATAAATCTTACATTGAGGCAGCCAAAGATTTGGGCGCAAGTGGCCCCGCCGCCTTCTTAAAAATTACCCTGCCCCTCTCCAAAGCAGGGATTATGAGCGGAATCTCTATGGTCTTCTTGCCTTCTATGACCAACTACGTCGTATCCAACTATATGACCTTCAACCACACCAAAATCATCGGCTCGTTTATCGACGAATGTTTCCGCAACGACTTGTGGAACTTAGGCTCGGTGACAGCGCTGATGTTGCTGGCCATTATGTTTCTTTTCTCTTGGCTTTCGGGGAGTTTTGACACGGAAAGCGAATCTGGCACAAGGGGGACTTCGTTATGGTAAAATTAAAATCCATACTGCGGTGGGTCTTTCTCATCCTCGTCCTTTTGTTTATCTATGCGCCCATTATGCTGCTTACCATCTATAGTTTTAACTCCACGGAGACGATACGAGGTTGGGAATCTTTTAGTTGGGCGCACTACGAGTATTTCTTCAATATCAATAACGACCCTTTGAAGGTCGTCTTACAGACGGTCTGCCTTGCGCTTGCCGTAGCGGCACTTTCCACCCTACTCGGCACCGTGTCCGCCATCGGTATCTTCTACTCCAGCAAGCGTGTATCAAAGGCGTTGTACGGCGTCAATCAAATCCCCATCATCAACGCGGAGGTGGTCACCGCCATTTCCTTCGCCTTCTTAGTGGTAGCACTCCAAATCCCCAAATCAACCTTTATCCCTTTAATTATCGGTCAAATGATCATATGCACCCCCTTCGTCATCTTGTCCGTTAT
>JAFVXN010000061.1 GCA_017501125.1 Clostridia bacterium | reverse complement strand
GAGAATCTGTAGTTAGCCTAGCCCTTACCTTATAAACCAATAAACACCGAGTCGCTGCGACTCGGTTTTTATTTGTGTTTAATCAATTCGTTCTATATAGAAAGACATAGGGCGGAAACCGTCGTTGCAAGAGATCATGGCAGAGTAAGGATTTTTCATCCACCCGTCGAAAAAATTCCCTTCCCCTTTAGCAAGGGCTTGTGCGAAGGGGGCTACGCTCTCCCACGCGCTCTCGCAAAAGCCTTCGGGCTTTCGTCCGTCTTGGCTTATAAAGGATTGCCCGACGGCGATATCGCAGGCGTGCGTTATCGGGTTTTCGTATTGTGCTATGAGGTCGTCGTGCCGTATTTGCTTGACGGCGGTGATTTTTACGTTATACATATTTCTCTCCTTTTCTAAAGGTGCAGTGGGAAAATATCACTCGCTGCAAGGCGAATAACACTTTGCGAGGGCAAAATATCACGCCGTAAGGCATATCACTAATCAAAGTATCCCACGTATTTTAAGGGGCGCGTGTCGGAGGGGAAAAGATGATTGTACAGGTCGATAAAATAGTCGTCCGTCATGCTGGCGATATAGTCGACGACGATCTGGTTCTTCTCCGTCTCAAGATAGGGGGTGCGCCGCTTGTAATAGGGCTTGTCTAGGTAGCGGATATGATGGGTGAAAATCGGCGAAGACTGAACGCCGTCCGTCAAATCGGCAAGCAATTTTTCATAGAGTTTTGCCGTCATATACCAGAGCGTTTCGTCGGCGCTTTTCACCTGCTCGTTGCCGTAGATAAAAAGATAGTTATCTTTTTTTGCCTTGGAAAGGGCGGCGAAGTGCCTCTCGTCCATCGCGATATAGTCCTTCCCATAACTGTGCTCTAAGAGGTTGACCATGAGGTTGTTGACGATCTCGGCGTTGATGGTGCCTATCCCGTAATCTTCAAAGTCGTCGCCCTTTAGGAGTTTCCCTTTTTCCGCGTCCTGTCTGTCCTTGCCAAGGTAGGCGATGATGTCGCTGATGCGCATGACGCACCCTTCTAGGGTGGACGGCGCAAAGTTGCGCATCTCCTTTTCGTCTAGATAACACCTTTCTATCTTTTGATCGAACTCCTCAAAATTTTCCATCTTTTCAGGCGCGTAGCGCGAAAGTTCCATTTCGCCGTTGTGCGCCGCGATACCGTTCAGCGTCTGCAAGGTCAAATTCAGTGGGAAAATCTCGTCGAGGACGCGCACGGAGTGGATATTGTGAAAGAACCTTTTTCCCGTCTTTTCCCGTTGCAGTTGGTCTAAAAACCGCTCGCCCGTGTGCCCAAAGGGGGTGTGACCCATATCGTGCCCCAAAGAAATCGCCTCGATGAGGTCGCAATTGAGTCCCAGCGCCGCGCCAATCGTGCGCGCAATCCGCGATACGAGTTGCACGTGCAATCCCCTGCGCGTGATATCGTCGTTTTTTCGCAGGGAAAAAACCTGCGTCTTGTCCGCATACCGATTGTAGAAAGGGCAGTGTAGGATTTTGTCCGTATCGCGCACGAAGGTCGTCCGCCATACGTTGCCGCTGTCGTGCGGATTATTCCTACGGCGTAAGCCCTCTTCGTCACGACAGGCAAAGGGGGAAAGCCCGACTTTTTCCTTGTCCCATTGCATTTTTTTCTCGACTTCCGCCGATAAAATCTCGTAATTAGCCATACGATTATTATACCACGGAATTCGTCAAAAAGAAAGACCTTTTTCGCAAAAACTATCTCTTTTCCGCGCCTGTCGCGTATGTCATATCTTGGTATGACAATTTTCGTTGAAAAGGGTTGACAAAAAGGTGTGTGGCGTGGTACAATAGTGATACTATACGAAAGGGGAAAAGGCAATGACTAAGAAAAAGATTTTGTGTACCTCTACTGGCTGTTTGGAATACGCACCTGAAAGATACAGGGACTACGATATCGGAATTATCCGCATCCGCGTTTGCTTTAAGGGCAAGGAATATTTAGAGGGGCTCGACCTCGACCCCGAGCAGTTCTATGCGGAACTGGAGACGCTCGAAAACCCTAAGGAAAATCTGCCTCACACGGCAATGCCTACGCAAGAAGAAATTCGCGAACATTTTGATAAGGCGATTGCCGACGGCTACGAGGAAGTTATCGTTATCGCGCTCAGCGCGTACCTCGGCGGCACGTGGAATCTTATCCGTTTGGTCGCGGAAGACTATCAAGACAAAATCAAGATTACCGTCGTCGACAGTAAAATCACTTGCTTTGGCGAAGGGTTGCTCGCGGTGCTCGCCGCAAAACTTGCCAAAGAAGGCAAATCCACCGAGGAGATTTTGAAGGAACTGCAGTGGGTTATGGCAAGGCAGGAGTTCTTCGGCGTCGACGGCAAACTCGACTACCTCATCTACAACGGTAGATTGAAAGGCGGTAAGGCGTTCTTCGGTAAGATTTTGTCCATTTGTCCCGTCGTGCACTTTACGAGAGAAGGGGAACTTTGCGCGTTGCAATCCGTCCGTACGCCCAAAAAGGCGCTGTGGAGGACGTGCGAGATTTTGAAAGACCTCATCAAGGATAGAGATCCGAAGGACTATATCTTGTGGCGTATCTACACGGGCAAATCTTTGCTCAATACCTTAAAGGAGATAGAGCCCAACTTCGGTATCGAGGTCAACCACGAGGATGTTATTATGACCCCCGTCGCAGGTTGCCACAACGGACCTTGGGTGGCAGGGTACGGCTACTTCCCTCTGCGTAGAGAGGACGAACCTTTAGACGATTAAAATTAAAAGGTATGCTAACGCATACCTTTTTTCACGGAGATACTATGAGAAAAGAGCGTAGAAGCGATAGGGATATGCCCGAGAAAAAGGAGCGTGCGCCCGTCTATACGGCGGTATATAAGGTGAATAGGAGCGACGAACTGTTGCCCTTTTTATTGCGAAAGTGTGCCACGTCGAGAAACAACGTTAAGAGCCTTCTCACCCGCGGTCAGGTGTTGGTCAACGGCAGCGTCGTCACCCGCCACGACTGTCTTTTGGCAAAGGACGACGAGGTGAAAATCTCCAAGACGCCCTGCAAGGTGGATAGGACGAGGTCGACACCCGCGCAAAGACCGATTAAGTATCCGCCTATGAAGATTATCTACGAGGACGACGATTTTATTGCGGTGGATAAGCCGGCGGGGCTGCTTAGCGTGGAGAGTGATAAAGAAAGGACGTGCGCCTTCGGCTGGGTGATGGACTATCTTCGCGCCAAGGATAAGTCGGCAAGACCGTACGTGATGCATAGGATAGACAAGGAGACGTCGGGCGTGTTGCTGTTCGCCAAAGACATCAAGATTCACTCGATGCTCAAGTTGCACTGGGGGGACAGCGTGACCTTGCGGCAGTATTACGCCGTCGTCAAAGGCAAACTCGACAAGAAAGAGGACACCGTCGTGTCCTATCTAAAAGAGAACGTCAACAACCTTATGTACGTGACGGGAGACCCGACGGGTCAAAAGGCGATTACGCATTATAAGGTAGTCAAGGAAAAGGAGGATTACGCGCTCCTTTCCGTCCAAATAGAAACGGGCAGAAAGAATCAAATCCGCGCCCAGATGAAGGCACTCGGCGCGCCCGTAGTCGGCGACGACAAGTACGGCGACGGCAAAGGTCCCTTCGGGCGACTTGCCTTGCACGCCTCGGCGCTCAAATTCAAGCACCCCAAGACGGGCGAAGAAATCAGCGTTTCCGCGCCCTGTCCGCCTGCCTTTAAGGCGTTCTTTCCCAACTAAATCTTAAAAGACGGCGACGAGCCGTCTTTTTTTGCGCGTTTTACCCATACTAAGGGTATGAGAGACTGTTTGAAAAAGGCGTGGGCTATCCAAGAGGAGACGGTGGCACATAGACGGTATTTACACGAGCGGGCGGAGGTGGGGTTCGATACGCCTTTGACGATGGACTATATTGATAAGACGCTGAAGGGGTACGGCTATAGACCTAAACGATTGCCAAAAGGCGGGATAATCGCCGAAATAGGCAAAAAAGAAGGGGGCAGGGACGAGTTTATCCTTTTGCGCGCGGACGTGGACGGGTTGAAAATGGTAGAGAGGAGCGGTTTGCCCTGTGCCTGTAAGACGGGGCGCATGCACGCCTGCGGGCACGATTTTCACGCCTCGTCGCTGCTTTCCGCGGCAAAACTACTAATTAAAGAGAGGTTGTCTTATCCCGTTCGCCTTTTGTTTCAGCCCGCCGAGGAGGTGTTGGAAGGGGCAAAATACGCCCTTGAAAAAGGGGTATGCGACGACGTCGTCGCCGCCTTTTCGCTACACGTTTTATCGGGCGTGGATATCCCCGTCGGCAAGGTGTTGTGCGCGGGGGCGAGCGTGCTGGCTCCTTCCGCCGATACTTTCGAGGTGCGGATAACGGGCAAGGGTTGTCACGGCGCGACGCCCTATCAAGGGGTGGATTCGCTGGCTACGGCG
>JAFVXN010000060.1 GCA_017501125.1 Clostridia bacterium | reverse complement strand
GACCTTCGGGTTATGAGCCCGACGAGCTACCTAGCTGCTCCACCCCGCGATATGGGCTGTCTTGAGGAAGTGCCCTCAAACAAGCCTAATTATAATACTAAAAAGAAAAATGTTTGTCAACTATTTTTCCGTCGGTTTTTCAAAAAAAAGGGTAAAAAGCAAAAAAGTTTTTTCTCCTCCCCAAAAAGAACCTTGTTGGCAAAAAAAATTGCCAAAAAATCACTGCAAATCTTGCAAGATTGCGGATTTTTTTCTTAAAACGCTTTACTTTGAGGGCGATTTTAGGTATAATGTATAAGGTGCACTATGTGCGCGCGCTTTTTGCGTGGGCAAAGGCGCGTGAGAAAGTCGAGGAAAGTAGGGTATGAAAATTTCCGAAAATTGGAAAGATTATTCTATCATCGCCACAGGCGACGGATACAAGTTGGAGAGATGGAAAGACGTAATATTGCTCCGTCCAGACCCTCAGGTAATTTGGCGTCCGTCGATTGATATGTTCTCCTATCCTGGGCTCAACGCCTACTACAAGCGTAGCGAAAAGGGGGGCGGACACTGGAATATTGTAAAGCCTTTCCCTGACGAGTGGACGATCGATTACGAAAAACTGTCCATAAAATTCAAGATCAAACCGATGGGCTTTAAGCACACGGGGCTCTTTCCCGAACAAGCCGTCAACTGGGAGTATATGACCGATCTTATTAAGAAGGCTGGACGACCTATCAAGGTGCTCAACCTTTTTGCGTATACGGGTGGCGCGACGGTCGCGTGCGCAAAGGCAGGCGCGCAGGTCACGCACGTTGACGCGGCGAAAGGTATGGTCGAAAGGGCAGGAGAGAACGCTCGTCTTTCGGGCATTGATACGGGTATCCGCTATATCGTCGACGACTGTGTAAAATTCGTTCAGCGCGAGATTCGTCGTGGCAACAAGTACGACGCTATCATTATGGACCCTCCTTCTTATGGCAGAGGCCCCAACGGCGAGATGTGGAAGATAGAAGAAAACTTGTACAAGTTCGTAGAACTTTGCGCGCAGGTCCTTTCGGACAATCCCCTGTTTGTACTTATCAACAGTTATACGACGGGTTTGCAACCGATGGTGTTGAAGAATATTTTAACGCTTACGCTGAAAGATTTTAAGGGCGAGGCGAAGGCGTACGAAGTGGGGATAAAAACGGAAGAAGGGATAGCCCTTCCTTGTGGAGCAGGAGGTATTTTCGTCAATGAGTGACACTGAAAAAATCGCGCCGACGGCGGAAGAATATCAGGCGGATTTTGAGATATTGTACGAAGACAACCACGTTTTAGTGGTGCAGAAACCGCAAATGGTGGCGTGCTGTCCAGACGAGAGCAAGGACGACAACCTCTTCGACAAAATCAAGCGCTACTTAAAAATCAAATATAATAAGCCAGGCAACGTCTATCTCGGGCTCGTACATAGGTTGGATAGACCTACGGGCGGCGTGATGGTTTACGCCAAGACGGACAAAGCGGCATCTCGCCTTGGCGAGGGTTTACAAAAAGGAGATTTCGAGAAAAAATACCTCGCCGTCCTTTGCGGTACGCCCGATAGTGAAAGGGGCACGCTTTGCAACTACTTGCGCAAAAACACCGTCAACAATATGGTATACATTTGTACCCAGACGGAAGACGGCGCCAAGTATGCGGAACTTGACTATCAGGTGTCGGAGACGAAAGGCAAATACAGCCTCGTATGCGTACGTCTTCACACGGGCAGGACGCACCAAATCCGCGTGCAGATGGCAGGTATATCCCATCCCGTATACGGAGATATGCGTTACGGCGGTGCGCTCGCACAGAAAGGGAAGCTTGCCCTTTGGGCGTATTCGCTTTCCTTCTCCCATCCCATCACGAAGGAGCGTATGAAATTCATTGCGCTTCCCCCTGAGGAAGAGAACCCTTGGAAGGCCTTTGATTTATCCACTTTTTTGCCTTTATAAGTAAAAAGCGCAGGGAAGGAACGAAAAAAGACGAATGTGTTTGACAAATTTGTCAACTAGATATAAAATGGAATATAGCGTAAAGCAGTAGAACGGAAGTTCTACGACAATGGGGCATATTTATGAACAAAAAGAACACGAAACTTCTCACTATACTTCTTGCGTCCGCGCTCGGTGTATCCGCGACGGTGGGCGGCGTTTTGCTCAGCAACAACGTATTCGCTTCGGCTGACACCTCCACGGCGACGGTGAAGGAATACGACGCGAACAAAATTTTCAAAGCGTCGACGAAGGCGGAGGTTGACGGCGAAAGAAAGGTCGTCGACGGGGTAAAAGAGGAACAGGATTACGTCCTTTTCGGCTTTAACCAAGGCACGTCTACGACGCCTGCAAAGGTCAGTTATTACGAGCGTAGCGTCGCGTTGGAGTGGAAGACGTACGACGAGACGGACGGCGTGCAGACGCACAATTTCTCTACGACTTTTGCTTTCAAAAAAGACGCCTCCAACGAAATCAATTTCGACGAATTAGCGTTGGTTATGGAGACGGAACCTGCGACGGCAACCGAAGGGGATAAGGCTATCAATAAGGTGGTCTTTGTAAGGACTGGCGACCATTATATGCTCGAGTTGTTCAACGGCGAGACGGAGGTTCCTACCACGCACGTCGTTGACGTAAGCAAGCCCATCACCATCAAACTTGCCAAGAAAAACGGCGCCGAGGACGCAGGATACGGCGAATATTTCGTCATCCTTGCCCAAGAAGGGTATTTGGATCAATGCGTGGGTAAGTTCACCAACATTGCCGCCAACGTCGCGGAATATAAATCTGGTCGTACCCCTTTGTATTTCGAGGCGGATGTCCCTGAGGATAAGAAAGGCGTAATCGAATTCCGTGAATTGAACGGTCAGTCTTTCGCTTTGATGACGGATAAGGATAAGATTGAAGACACGGCGGAACCCGTCCTTGTCGTCAACAACAAAATCGAGCGTTTGCAATTGGGCGAGCGTTTCTCGATGGACGTGCAGGCGTACGACGTTTTGGACGACCTTTTGAGTATCAGTAAGGAATTTTATCAATATAACCCCGACCATACGACGGCGGACGATATCAAATACTCGCCCTTGACTTCGGAGACCTCTTTTAAGGAAACGGCATACAGCGGCGGCAACGTGTTCAACGACTGGAACGGTGGCGGTAAGGAATACGTCTCTATCCGCTATTACCTCTCTGACGAAAAATATAAAGACGAAACGAAAGTGGAGGCGTTCCTTGCATGGTACGTCGAGGAAGGCAAGACGGAGACCTTCGGCGATATCGACTATATCGTATTAGATAGGAGCGAGGTCGGTCCCAACTACACTTTCTTGTCGACGGATAACGGCGTTAACGAGTACGTCAACGACGATAAGACCGCCAGCGACTACAACACCGTCTACGAGACGAAGATTAAACCTTACCAAGACGCCCTTGACAGGGCAGATGACGAATTGTACGTCGGTACCGATCAGTATTTATATTTGCCTTCGTTGAAAGGCTTAAT
>JAFVXN010000059.1 GCA_017501125.1 Clostridia bacterium | reverse complement strand
TTGCGGCGATTATGCCTGTGTGCGGTACGGGGATTTATTGGTTTGGCGAGTCGATTATCCATATGCCTATTTATGCAGTGCACGGCGATTTGGACGATATCGTACCCGTTCAAGAAAGTATCAATATGGTAGAGGCTGTCAATCGTTGCGGTGGCGACGCAAAACTGCAGATTTTAGAAGGGGTCGGGCACGACGCATGGAATTATGCTTACGCTAGCGATGAGTTGCTCGATTGGCTCTTGTCCCAGCGCAGAGTAAAAGATAAAAACGCCCGCGAATTTTAGAGCCTGATTTTCGAACGGACAAAAAGAAAAAC
The DNA here is from genome assembly GCA_017501125.1 of Clostridia bacterium. GTDB lineage: Bacteria > Bacillota > Clostridia > Christensenellales > Borkfalkiaceae > Scatosoma. The sequence goes on along the minus strand of JAFVXN010000059.1, from coordinate 3,803 downwards.
GCCTTGACTAGATGTCAAAGCGTTTGGCAGGGGAGACGCGATTCGAACACGCAACCTACGGTTTTGGAGACCGCTACTCTACCGTTGAGCCACTCCCCTAAGTGCTAAGTCATTATATAACAATTTAAGGCGTTTGTCAATTGTTTTTTGACGGAAAGCGCCGAAAAATTGATTTTTTATTTTTTAATCGTAAAAAGGTGTTTTGAAGATGAAAAAAAAGGTGGTTTTATACACGGACGGCGCATGCTCGGGCAATCCTGGGATAGGGGGCTACGGCGGAATTTTGATGTATGGGGAATACAAAAAGGAATTCGACGGAGCGGAAGAAAATACGACGAACAATCGTATGGAGATGCGCGCGGTCATTGAAGGACTTAAGATGATTAAGTATCCTTGTATCGTGGACGTTTATAGCGATTCTGCGTACACGGTTAACGCCTTTTTGAACGGGTGGATATACGCATGGCAAAAGAACGGCTATAAAAAAGCAGACAATAAACCTGTCCAAAACGCCGATTTGTGGCAGACGTTGTACGCTCTCACCAAGACGCACGAGGTGACTTTCCACAAGGTGGAAGGACATGCGGACGACGCCTTTAACAATCGTTGTGACGCGCTGGCACGAGGTGCTATCGTAAAACTTAAAAAAACCTTACCCGTCACTTAGGTGACGAGGTATAATTGTAGGGCGTCTTCTCATACTAATAGACGCCTATGGAAAAAAGAGAGGAAGAAAACAAGCAGAAGAAAAATCGCGGTTTAGCGGGATTTCTCTGCTTGTTTATTTTTTTAATAGCGGCAGTTGTTTTTTCCTTTCTCATCATAGATTATTTTCAAGACGGCTGGGTGGCGCGGTACCGTGTATGGCTGATTGTAGCAGTTTGCATTTTGGCGGTGGCGTTGACGATAGCCGGCGTTATCTTTTTGCTGACGCGCCGTGTTTCGTGGCTTAGGTCGACGATTTCGCTCTCCTTTTTGCTTGCCTTCTTTTCTTCTTTGTACTATTTGCTACTAAGAGTAGGTTTTATCGACATCATCAATGACCCTGAAGAATATCGCCAGTTTTTGGAGAACGCAGGTGGCTGGATGTCGGTAATTTATATCCTCTTGCAGTATTTGCAGGTAATCGTATTGCCTATTCCCAGCCTTGTTAGCACGGTGGCGGGAGTGGCGTTGTTTGGCCCGCATTTTGCGCTAATATTCAGTTTTATCGGGATAGTCCTTGGTTCGTTGACGGCGTTTTTTATCGGGCGGAAATTCGGCTATAAAGCAGTCGTTTGGATAGTGGGAGAGGAGGACCTGAAAAAGTGGCAGACCAAGTTAAAAGGTAAAGATAATTTACTGCTGACGGCAATGTTTTTATTGCCTCTTTTTCCCGATGACGTGCTTTGTTTTGTGTCAGGGCTTTCGTCTATGAGCGTCAAGTATTTTATCATAATGATGCTGATATGCCGTGCGATAGGGATAACGACCACCTGTTATTCGTTGCAGTTTTTACCTTTTGATACGTGGTGGGGGCTTTTGTCGTGGGGAATTATCTACGTCGTCGTCATAGTTGGATTTATCATTTTTTATAAAAATATGGATAAAATCAACGTATGGATAGCAAAAATAAAAAAGAGAAAATAATAATTTTTTACTCGCGGCTTAAAAGCCGCGATTTTTTTTGAAAAAGTGTCGATTCTACGAAAAAAATTTTCAAAAGAGGGGTTGTTTTTTGCCGTCGTTTATTGTATAATGTAGTTGGTATAATTTTGTCGCGTGTGCGCGCACGCGTTATACGTGACGATTATTGCTAAAAGTACGGAGGAGAATATGGATCGTATTCAATTGTTACAAGAAAGAAAAGAAAAACTTTTGCAGGCAAGCAAGGCCGTCCGCGCGCGTATTGATTCGCTCGTAGACGAAAAGAGTTTTGTGGAGTTGTCTGCTTTTAGTTTTTCCAAGAACGCTTTTTACGGCGACGAGGTTGCTGGTGAAGGTGTGGTGACGGGCTTTGCTACGATTGACGGTATGCCTTTTTATATCGTCGCGCAGAATGCGGAATCGTTCGCTGGTGGCGTATCCAAAGCCAACTGCGACAAGATCGTCAAATGTATCGACGCGGCAGAGAAAAACTGCACGCCCGTCGTTTACGTGCTCAGTAGCGCAGGTGTGCAAATCGGCGAGGGCGTGACGGCGCTGGAAGGCTTGGCGAAATTGCTTTCGCGCGCGAATTCCTTAAAAGGTAGTGCCCCTCAGTTCGTCGTGGTAGACGGCGATTTGTACGGCTCGACGACGGCGCTTGCGGCGGTGGCTGATTTCACGATTTTTGTCAAGGACAAGGGCGTGCTTGCTATCAATTCCCCTGCGGTTCTTTCTGCGAAAGCAGGCAAGAATTTGCCCAAGGAAAAGGTCGGCGGTGCAGACGCGCTTGATAAGACGGGACTCGTGTCTTTTGTGGAAGAGGATATGACCGCTGTCCGTGAAAAGATTTGCTACTTAACCAAACTTATTCAAGGCGAGGAGACGGACGTCGATCTGAACGTTTCCGTCCCTGCGCTTGACGAAAAGGCGGATTTCGACGGCGTTATGTCCGTGTTTGATGACAGCGTTGCGCCTTGCGCTAATTATGCCTCTGGTGTGCAAACGGTGCTTGGCAGAATCGGTGGTATGCCCGTTGCGGCGGTTGTTTTCGACGGTGGCGACGACGGTGTGGAGTTGACTGCGGAGTGTATGGCAAAGGTCAAAGATTTCGTTTCTTTGGCATCGCTCAACGATTTGCCCTTGGTGACCTTCGTCAACGCACTTGGCGCGAAAGCTGAGATGTCGGTTAACAACAGCCGTTTCTTAAAAGAAGTCGTAGCGTACGTAGATGCTTTACAGGCACTGGATACTTCTAAGATTGCCGTTGTTTACAAGAAGGCGGTGGGGCTTGGCTACACGCTGTTCGCTTCGAAATCTATCGGCTTTGACTACACCTGTGCCTTTGCGACGGCGTCGGTTGCGCTCTTTGACGATGCGCAGGGCGCACTTATCGAATACTCTGGCGAGAAGGCTGACAAGAAGGCGATTACCGCAAGATACGAGGCGGAAAAATCCGACCCCGTCAACGCGGCAAAAGACGGCTATATCGACGATATTATCCGTCCTCAATTCGTCCGTCAATATATCATCAACGCCTTGCAAATGCTGGCTTAAGAGGTGTTAGATGCTTAATAATTTATTGTTAGAGTATATCGAAATCAACGGCGAAACGATTACGAAAGCCAACCTTGGTGAGGCGGCGTTGTATGCGGTAATCGGTTTTGCGGTAGTATTCTTAGGGATTGCTTTCTTGGTGCTTGTCGTATGGGCAGTTGGCAAAATCTTTGAAGGCGTTGACAAGGCGAAGGCGGAGAAAAAATCCGTCCCTCAAGAGCCTTCCGCTGTTCAATCCACGACGGACGAGGTGGACGACGAGACGATTGCCGTGATTTCCGCGGCGATTGCGGCGTATTATCAAAAACAAGCAGTTCCTTGCGAGTTTGTTATTAAAAAAATCAAAAGAAGTAAGTTTTAAGGAGAATAGATATGAGAAATTTTAAAATTACCGTCAACGGAAAGACGTACGACGTAGCAGTAGAAGAAGTAGGCGCAGGCGCAGTTGCCTCCGCGCCCGTAGCCGTTTCGACGGCACCTGCAGCAGTGGCTCCTACTCCTGCCCCTGCGGCAGCCTCCGCCCCTGCAAACGGTGAAAAAGTTCTTTCGCCTTTCCCTGGACTTATCAAATCGTTGCTCGTTGCCAACGGCGCGACCGTTAAAAAAGACCAACCCATCTTGGT
>JAFVXN010000058.1 GCA_017501125.1 Clostridia bacterium | reverse complement strand
GTCGAGCGCCTCGGGTCTTTCCGTGCTCGTGCGGATACACACCGCAGGGAAAGGCTTGCCGACGCTGGTAAAGAACGCCGATTCCTCAGGCAACGTGCCACTGTCGGAGACGACGGCAAAAGCGTTGCATTGCAGACAATTATAATCGTGGAAGCCCATAGGTTCGTGACAAATCACGCGAGAATCGAGCACGAAGCCACTGCTCTCCAAGCGTTTTTTGCTCCTAGGGTGGCAGGAATAGACGATGGGCATATCGTATTTTTGGGCGAGTTTGTTGATAGCCGTAAAGAGGGAGACGAAGTTCTTTTCCGTGTCGATATTCTCCTCTCTATGCGCCGACAAAAGGATATATTTTTTTGCCTCTAAGCCCATTTTCTGCAAAACGGACGAAGCCTCAATCTCTTTGAGATTGTCCGCGAGCACCTCCGCCATAGGCGAGCCCGTCACGTACGTGCGCTCGGGCGCGCATCCCGTCGCCGCCAAGTATCTACGCGCGTGTTCGCTATACGCCAAATTGACGTCGGAGATGACGTCCACGATACGGCGGTTGGTCTCCTCGGGCAAGCACTCGTCCTTGCATCTGTTGCCTGCCTCCATATGGAAGATGGGGATATGAAGACGCTTTGCGGAGATTGCCGACAGGCAACTGTTGGTGTCACCCAAGACGAGCAACGCATCAGGGGAAATCGCCTGCATAAGACGATAACTTTCCGCGATGATATTGCCCACCGTTTCGCCCAAATCGCTACCGACGGCGTCCATATACACCTCGGGCGGAGCAATCTTCAAATCCTTGAAAAACACCCCGTTCAAGGTATAGTCGTAGTTTTGACCAGTATGTGCCAAAATGCAATCGAAATACTTTCGGCACTTTTTGATAACCGCGGCAAGGCGGATAACCTCGGGTCTAGTCCCGACGATAATCAAAAGTTTGAGTTTGCCATCGTTCTTAAATGATACCGTTTCGTAAGTGCTTTTCATCTTTTTTCTCCTTTTTCCGTCTCGAAAACTTTCAGTCGTCTATAAATATTTTTCCTCTTTTCTGCCTCGGGCAGCATCTTGGCGATAGAGTGCCGTCTGCCAAAGAGCATCAGCACGCCGTATCTTAGCGCACGCCACAAAAACAGAAAGGGATACACGGGCGGGAATTTTTTGATTACGGGATATTTTTTCATCACAGAATCGTGTAAAACGGATAGCAAATTCTTCCCTGCCCCATCTTTTGTCCCGTTCTTGCCGTGACGGGATATCAGCATACCGCTCTTGGAGCGAATCTCGTCCTTGTTGCCAAAGTTGCCACCTTGCAAAATATCCGCCATCACGTCGTCGCAAAGTTCCTCTTCCGCCCCTGCCCACGAGGGCGCGGAAAAACGGAAATACTTGGCACACGTCCTCGTCATCACTTGCGCGTAGCGGTATAAGCCGATCTCTTGTAAAAACGGGAGCAATTCCTCCGTCCAAAACGCCGAGCCGTCCGTCTTTTTCACGAACGCCGCCCAGTCGCAAAGGTGTCTTAGCCCCAACCCTTCGCCGAGCATATGGTGTTGCATATGGAGCAATAAAATCAAGCCGTGATGCACGGGCAAGGGGGCACGGAATCCCTCTTTCGTAAGGGGGGCTTTCGACGGTGCATCCGCCAAAAACGCGCGGATTTTTTCGCCCGTATCCCCATAGGGGATACCCGACGTCTCGAAATGCAACTCGTACTGTACCCCTGCCTTATAAAAGACGACGTGGCAATCGTGTTCCTCCTCCGTATTATCCGCTTCGTAGCCGTCGGCAAGGAGTGCCTCTTTGGTGCGGAGCAAGTCCTCCCGCCTTACCAAAAAGTCGATATCGCCGAGCGCACGGGCGTTGGGGTCGTCGTAATACGCCGCTGCCGCCGTCCCCTTGATAATCGTATAATCAATCCCTTTCTCATCGAGCAAATCGACCAGCGACTTTTGCGAGTGGGCGACGATAAAATTCTTTTGCGAGATGCGCGAGGCGCGTTTTAGCCAGCGCTTGTACGTTTCCTCGGGGATTTTAGACTTATACGGGGACAACTGCTCGAAGGCGGCGAGGAGCACCGTCTGTTGGCTCGCCTCCTCTAAAAGCGACTCGGAGCGAAGGGCAGCAAAATCCAACCCCGCGTCCGTGGCAGAGCCGAAAGAGCGCGCGGTTAAAAGTAATAACGCCTGTTGTTCGTCCGAAAGAAATCGCATAGTCGTCCTAAAATAATTATACTTTTTCAAAGAAGGTGTCGGGGTGGCTGGGGTCGAAATCCTCGTTCGCCCACATCACCGTCACCAAGTTGTCCGTATCGGAAAGATTAATAATATTGTGCGTGTAGCCAGGGAGCATACGCACCGCCTCTATCTTATCGCCGCTGACCTCGAAATCGAGCACTTCGTCCGTGCCTATTTTGCGCAGTTGAATAAGCCCCTTGCCGCTGACGACGATAAAATATTCCCATTTCGTATGGTGCCAGTGCTGTCCTTTCGTGATGCCTGGCTTAGAGATGTTGATAGACACCTGTCCGCAGGACGCCGACTTTAACAGTTCGGTAAAACTGCCCCTGTCGTCCACGTTCATCTTCAAGGGGGTGGCGATTTTTTCCTTGGGGAGGTAGGAAAGGTAGGTGGAATATAATTTCTTCGCGAAACTACCCTTAGGAATCACGGGCACGAAAGGCGTCTGCCTCTGCGCGGAAAACTCGTCTAACAAATCTACGATCTCGCCCAGCGTGACCTCGTGCGTGACGGGCGCAAAGCAATACCTGCCCCCTTCCTTTTCTACGGGCGTGAGCCCGTCGTAATCGCAACGATGGGGCTTGCCTTCCAAGCAATCGAACATCTCGTCAATCAAATCGTCGATGTATAAAAGTTCCAGTTGCGTGTCGCGATTGTTGACCTGTATAGGCAAGTCGCACGCCTTATTGTTGCAAAAGGTCGCTACCGCGCTGTTGTAGTTGGGACGGCACCACTTGCCGAACAGGTTGGGGAAACGGTAGACGTAGACGTCTACGCCGTTTTCTTCGCCGTAGGCAAACATCAATTCTTCCCCTGCTTTTTTGCTCTTGCCGTATTCCCCTTCCGCGTACCTGCCGATAAGCGTAGCCTGCAAGGACGAAGAAATCATCACGGGACACTTATTGCCGTTTTCCTTTAATTTATCCAGCAAGACGGAGGTAAAGCCGAAGTTGCCTTGCATAAACTCCTCTTGCGTCTTAGGACGATTAACGCCTGCCAAATGGAAGACGAAATCCGCGTCTTTTGCATAGGCGGAAAGTTGCTCCACCGTGTTGTCAATATCGTAGGCGTACACCTCGGCAATCGTCAAGTTGGGACGGGTCTTGTCCTTGCCCGTGCGGATATTTTCCAGCGCCGCTACCAAATTCTTCCCGACGAATCCCTTTGCACCCGTGACTAAAATTTTCATAATTCTCTCCTTATGCTTTGTACCAGTTATCCTGCAAAATAGGCGATTTTGAGCAGGGCCCCTTTTCGTACGGCGTGTCCTTGCCCGCGCGCAAATCGTCTATGAGCGCGAGTAATTTTTTCGCCGCGACTTTGCCGTTCCACTCCTCTTTAATCGTGCGATACGCCGCCGCGCCTAAACGCGCCGCCAGCGTCTCGTCGTCTAAAAGGGACTTGACCTTTTTATATAGGTTGTCCACGTTGCCGCTCTCGTAAACGAGCCCGTTGACGCCGTCTTTCACAAGGAAAGGAGTCGCGCCGATTGCGTGCGAGGATACGACCGCCATGCCTGCGTTCATACTCTCGTTGAGCACCGCGCCCCAGCCCTCTTCGCCGTCCGAGGTAAAGCAGAAAATCTGCGCCGACTGCATCTCTTGTCGTACCTTTTCAAAGGGAATCGCGCCCGTCAGCGTCACGGCGTCCTGCAAACCCTCTTCTTCGACCTTTTTGCGATAGTCTTCCAGCAACTCGCCCTGACCTATCATACGCACGGAAAAATCGTACCCGTCCGCCTTTAAGCGCTTTGCAACCGACAACATCGCCTCGGGGTGTTTCCAGT
>JAFVXN010000057.1 GCA_017501125.1 Clostridia bacterium | reverse complement strand
TGCGAACATGGCGATGTAGATGACGATGTAGAGGAAAGCGATGCCGAGGCTGATGCAAGAGATGATAAGACCTGCGATAGCCTGACCGCGTCCGTTGCCGCCCATTTCTTTCGCTTTCTTCAGACCGATAATACTGAAGATAAGACCAAGGATGGTGACGAAGAAGGAGAAGATAAGCCCCAAGCGAGCCATGGTGTTGACGCCCGTGTTTTGTTGGGGTGCAGCAGCAGGTGCTTGCTGTTGATAGTAGGATTGAGGCGCCGCGCTAACTTGCGTGTTGGGGTTTTGACCGCAGTGAGGGCAATGAGCCGCGTTCGCGCTGATCGTTTCGCCGCAGGAAAGACAAATTTTCGTGGCTGCTTGCGTGGAAGCGCCGCCTTCTACGAAGCGAGGATTGACGCCGACTTCACGAAGGCTCTTCAAGTTTGCGTTGCAGTTGCTACAAGTTTCGTCGTGTTCGCCGATAGGGGAGTCGCACAAAGGACAAAGGTACATAATAATTCTCCTTAGTAAATATTGATAACAATATTATAATACCAAAAAATCAAGATGTCAATTAGTTTTGTAAACAAACAATTAAAATTTTTAACAAAAATTATTCTTCTTCCGCGAGGGAGCCGTCTCTCTTTGCCTTATAGCGCGTGATGGCTTTGGAGAGTTGGTCGGGGCAGGAGGTGTTGTTGCGACACTTGATGCCAGCGAGCAGGCTTTCGACCTCGTCGATGTGTTTTCCTTCGACGAGTTTGGAGATGCCTTGAAGATTGCCACCGCAGCCGCCGATAAAGCGCACGTCGCGCAGGGTATCGTTTTCGTCGACGTTAAAGATAATTTGACGGGAGCAGGTCCCTTTCGTGGAATAAGTAAACATAATTCACCTCGGTTTAGTCTACGAGCGTCTCGTAGATAGCGGAGTACAAATCAGAGGCTTTGTTGCCCCAGTTTTTATAGATATTTTGCGCCGTTTTCTTGTTGGGCACGACGAATTTCAGTTCCAGCATCGGTTGTGCGGGTGCCAAAATCTTCAAGAAGACGGTATAACTGCCGTCCTTATTTTGGTAGTAGTCCGCCTTGCACTCTTGCTTAGTTTTCAAGGAGCCGCTGTTGTTTTTGACGAAAGCGGTGATTTCCTCGCGGATACTTTTGGGGATATTGATATAAAAGGAGTTGAGACTTTCTCTGCCGTCGGTGGTAATGGTGTAGAGAGGGTCGTCCTCAAGGGAAGCGGCACGACAAATAAACCCGTCGTCCAAAAGTTTGGGGATGAGTTCCATACAGTCCATATAGTTGAGCCAGTTGTTGCCAGCGGTACACATTTCGACGATGGTTTGCTCCGAGAGGGCGCTCTCCATTTTATCGAAGACGAACAAAAGGATAAGTTTGTTGATAGAAGTCTCGCCTTGCACTTGCATAGCGTCTTCCTCCTTTTAGGGGACAAAAAAACCCAAGGTGATAAGGCTCGGGCAAAAAAACAGCGTTTGCGCGGTTATTTTATCGTCCGTCAACCGTCAAACGGGCGTTTTTAGAAATGTTCCTATATTATACATAAAACTTTCGACAAAATCAAGGTGTTTTTGCGCATTTTTCTTTATTATTTTGTTTTTTTGTGTTATAATAGACGAAACGGCAAGAAAAAGAGGGCAAAAAAAGTGGACTTAACGGAAAAAACGCTCAGTAAAAATTACGTCTTCAACGGCAAAATTATCAACGTACGCAACGACGACGCGGCGTTGCCCGACGGCACCCCCTGCAAGAGGGAAATCGTAGAACATAGCGGCGGCGCGTGTATATTATACGTAAGGGACGGCAAAGTGCTGTTCGTAAGGCAATACCGCTACGCCTACGGCGAGGGCGTCTTAGAGATTCCCGCAGGCAAACTCAACCAAGGGGAAGACCCCAAACAGGCGGCGTATAGGGAACTCATCGAGGAGGCGGGCGTGACGGCGGCAACGATCGATTTGTTGCACGTCATCTATCCTTCCCCAGGCTACACCAACGAGAAGATATATATCTTCGAGGCAAGTGGTGGCAAAGAAGGTGATTCCCACCCCGACGAAGACGAGTTCTTGGAGGTGGAATATATCCCTTTGGGCAAAGTCAAGGAAATGCTAAAAAACGGCGAAATCAAAGACGCGAAGAGTATTATTGCTTTGCAACATTACTTTTTATATCGCGTGTAAAAACAAAAAAAATTATATAATAAAGGAGATACAAAAATGGGTTTAATGGGCAATATTATGAAAGCGAATTTAATGAACTCGGGTACGATTAGTGGCTCGGCATGGCCGTTTGCCGCCTTTGTGACTTATCAAAAAGGGGACGGAAAAGACGGGGATTATTTGGAAGTGACGAAGCCTGACAATACGACGGAGAAGATTACGCACGATATGATACAGTGCGCGACTGTCCTTGCGATG
>JAFVXN010000056.1 GCA_017501125.1 Clostridia bacterium | reverse complement strand
GGTGGTATAATGGTTAAAATGGGGAAAAGGCGGACTTAGAAAATGTTCGGTATGGAAGAAAATTTAAGCGTTGCTGAAAGCAAACTTATCAATCCTATCGTCCTCGCTTTCGTCGGCGACGCGGTCTATTCGCTGTACGTAAGAAAGCGCATGGCGGCTTGCTATAAAGGAAAGCCCAGCGATTTTCAACGCACGGCAGGCAAGGTGGTGTCCGCGCACGCGCAGAGCGAGTTTTTGGACAAACTCCTGCCCCTTTTCACGGATGAAGAAAAAGAGATTTTTTTACGCGCACGAAACGCGAAAAAAGGCGCGAAGAGCAAGAACGCCGACGTGGGGGAATACAACCGTTCCACGGGCTTTGAGGCGGTGCTTGGCTTTTTGTATATAAGCGGGCAGACGGCGAGGCTGGACGAGATTTTTGCCCAAACGCCCGAGGAATTTTTCGTGCCGCAGTCGGCGGCAATCGCCTACAAACCGTAAGAGGAAAGAAGATGAAAACGGAAGGAAGAAACGCAGTCTTAGAACTGCTCAAAACTGGTAAAAATATCGATAAAATTTTGCTTGAAAAATCGGACAAAGCCACGCCGCAAGGCTCGCTCGGGCTGGTTTTTTCGCAGGCGCGCGCGAAGGGCGTGCGTATCCAATTCGTCGATAGACGGGTGCTCGATAAGGAGAGCGTGACGGGCAAACACCAAGGCGTGATTGCGTTTACGACGGACTACGAGTATTACGATTTGGAAGATATCATCGCGGAAAAGAGGAGCGAAAAGGGCGGTTTCGTCGTCCTTTGCGACGGGATAGAAGACGTGCACAATCTCGGTAGTATTTTGCGTGTGGCGGAGTGCGCTGGGTGCGACGGCGTCGTCATCTCCAAGACGGGGTGCGCGCCCGTGACGGAGGCGGCTATCCGTATCTCTGCAGGCGCGGCGGAACATATCAAAGTCGCCCGCGTCCCCTCCCTCAACCAAGCGGTGGAGAAGTTGCAAAAAGAGGGCTACTGGGTGTATGCCTTGGAGGCAGGTGGCGAAGATATCTACACGCAAGACTTTACCGGCAACGTAGCACTGATTGTCGGTGGCGAGGACAGCGGTGTAAAACGCTTGACGAAAGAGCGTTGCGATAAAGTATTGTCAATTCCTTTGCAAGGCAGGGTCAATTCCCTCAACGCGTCGGTGGCGCTGGGGATTGCGGCTTACGAGGTCGTAAGAGGTAGACGTTAAAAGGAGAACCTTTGGATAATCAAACGCAAAAGATAACCGACGAAAGTTTGGTCAAAATGGCGCAGTCTGGGGATAGGTCGGCTTTAGAGCAACTCTGCGTCCGCTACGGTGAAGTGGTGCGCAGCAAAGCGCGTCGATTCTTTTTGATAGGCGGAGAGACGGAGGACCTCGTTCAAGAGGGGATGCTGGGGCTTTGTGCCGCCGTAATCGATTATAAGGACGGGGATAAGTCGCTCAGTTTTAAGAACTTTGCCCACCTTTGCATATCGAGAAGGATAGCCGACGCCCTTCGGGCAAGTGCCAGCAAGAAGAACTTGCCTCTCAACAATTACGTGCCTTTGATGGTGGCGGCGGGTGAGGCGCTTGAGATAGATCCCGAGGAAGGGCTAATCCGTAGCGAAGGGCGTGTCGAGTTGCAAGAAAAGATGCGTACCGTGCTTTCGGAGATGGAATTAGAGATTATGATGCTGTACATCGACGGTATGTCGACGGCTGACATTTGTGAAAAGACGGGCAAGACGAATAAGAGTATAGACAACGCATTGCAAAGAAGTAAGAAGAAACTGCAAAAACTGTATACGGAGCAGAGATAATATGGCGTATTTGGCGTTATACCGCACCTTCCGCCCCGCGACCCTTGACGAGGTCGTACGGCAGGAACATATCGTGACGGTACTGAAAAATCAAATAAAGACGGGCAAAATAGGACACGCATACCTGTTTTGCGGGCCCCGTGGCACGGGTAAGACGAGTATTGCGAAGATTTTCGCCGCGGCGATCAATTGCGAGCAAGCGGTAGACGGATCCCCCTGCGGAAAGTGTGCGACCTGTCGCGCCTTGCAAGACCCTGCCAACTTGGATATCACCGAGATAGACGCCGCCTCCAACAACGGCGTCGACGAAATGCGTGATTTGCGAGAAAAGGTGCAGTATCCTCCCGTTTCGGGCAAGTATAAGGTATACATCGTGGACGAAGTCCATATGCTTTCGCCGTCCGCTTTCAACGCGCTGTTAAAGACGTTGGAGGAGCCGCCCAAACACGCCGTGTTCGTGCTCGCTACGACGGAGGCGCATAAGATTCCAGCCACCATTTTGTCCCGCTGTATGCGATTCGACTTCAAACTGATTCCTCAGGAGGATTTGGAGGCGCGGTTGAAGTCAGTGCTGACTTCGATCGGTAAGCCGTACGAAGAAGAGGCGGTGCAAGCGCTCGCCCGTGCAGGTGCAGGTAGCGTGCGAGATATGCTCTCCTTGGCGGATACCTGCGTGTCGTACAGCGAAGGGAAACTCACCTACGAAGACGTGACGAAAGTGCTCGGCAACGCCGATTTTTCCGCGTTGTCCTCCCTTTGCGAGGCGATCGTCGATCAGGATACGGGCAAGGCGCTTTCCTGCGTAGAAGATTTCTTAGCGCAGGGCAAGAGCGTAGGTCTGCTCCTCTCCGACGTGTTGGAGTTTTTCAACGCGCTGGCTATCGCCAAAAACTGTCGCGGTGCAAGATCGCTACTGACTTTGTCGGACGCAGATTCTACGGCGGTGCAGACGCTTGCTAAGCGCACGGACGCGCACGCACTCCTTCGCGCGACGGAGATTTTTGCGCTTGCGGAATTAGATTTGAAATACGCCTCTTCGCCGAGGGTCTTGTTCGAGACGTCCGTTATGAAGGCGTGTATGCCCCAAGAAGATTACGATATCGAATCTTTACTCGTGCGTATTTCGACGCTTGAGGAACAGTTAAAAAGGGGCGTGGTCGCGGTGGCGGAAAAGGCCCCCGCAGTAGAAAAGGAAGAAACGCCCACGGTGCAGACCGTAGAGGAGCCCGTCTATGACGAGGACGTGCCCCCTCCCCCTCCTTTGGAAGAGCCCGTCTTTGACGAAACGCCTTATTATCCCGTGGAGGAGATAAAGCCCAAAAAGGTGGAAAAGGTGGTAGAACCTACCCCTGCCCCCGTCCTTTCGCTCAAAAAACCCTTGACAGGTGACGCGAGGACGACCTTCGGTGCCTTCCTGCGCTCGCTTAGGCGCACGGGCAAGAACGGCGTATTGTTTGCCGTTTGTATGGACCTTGATTACACGATTGAGGACGGTGCGTTCGTGCTGATTACGGACAGCGAAACGATGTACAAGTCGATGACGAGAGAGGATCATTATCCGCTTATTCGTCAGGCGTTCGCGGAGATAGGGATAGGCGAGGACGGATTCCGTATCCAACTTAAAGGCCGTCCCAAGGAAGACTTTGCAAAGAAGATGGAAGACTTAAAGAAAGCCTTCCCCGATACGAAAATAGAGATTAAATAAAGAGGTGAATTATGGCAGGATTTAACGGCGGTATGCAGAACCTGATGAAACAGGCACAAAAGATGCAAGAGGAGATGCAACAGACGTCGGCGCTTTTAGACGACTGGGAAGTCGTCGGCACGGCGGCTAACGAAGCGGTGGTAGTGTATATGAACGCGAAAAAAATTATCAACGGTATCGAACTTGACGAGAGCGTAGTTGATCCTGACGATATCGAGTTGTTAGAAGACTTGATTATGGCGGCTATCAACGACGGATACAAGAAGGCGGACGCCGTCTACGAAGAAAAGATGGGCAAGTTCGGCAATATGGGCGGACTTGGAGGGATGCTCTAAGATATGGACGTAATGATAGAACCTATCGGGAAACTCGTCAACGAGTTCTCGAAACTCCCTGGCGTGGGGAAGAAGACGGCGCAGCGGTATGCGTATAAGATTATCGATATGCCCGAGTCGGAGGCGCGCGCTTTCGCCGAGGCCATCGTCGGGGTCAAAAAACGGGTGCGTTACTGCTCCGTTTGCGGCAACTTTACCGAAAAGGAAACGTGCGACCTTTGTCTGCGCAGGGAGAAGAAAAAAATCTGCGTAGTCAAGGAGCCGAAGGACGTCGCGGCGATTGAAAAACTGAGAGAATTCGACGGCGTGTATCACGTCTTGCACGGGGTTATCGACCCGATGGCGGGCGTGGGACCCAACGATATCCGCGTGAAGGAATTGCTGGCTCGTATCGGTGAAGGTGGCGTGGACGAAATTATCGTAGCCACCAATCCCGACGTATCGGGCGACGCGACGGCGCTTTATTTGGCAAGGCTTATCAAGCCGCTTGGCGTAAAGGTGACGAGGTTGGCGCACGGTATCCCCGTGGGCAGCGAAATCGAATATACCGACGACGTGACGCTCACGCGCGCGTTCGTGGAAAGGAACGAATTATAGTTTTTGAACAGAAGGAGAAAAGAAAATGAAAGTATCCGTATTAGGTTGCGGTAGGTGGGGCTCGTTTATTGCGTGGTATTTGTGCAATCAAGGGCACGAAGTTTATTCGTGGGGACCCGAGGACGATTACTCGTACAAGGTACTCAAAGAAACGGGTAAAAACGAGTACGTAGAACTGGACAGTCGCATCACGCTGACGTGCGATTTAGAGGCGGCGGTGTCTCGCGCGGAGGTAATTATCATCTCCATTTCCTCGCAGGGTTTGCGTGGGTTTATGCAAAAGATTTTGCGCTACGACGTCGCGGATAAGAACTTCGTCCTTTGTATGAAAGGGATAGAGGTATCGACGGGTGCAAGATTGTCGGAGGTGTTGCTCGAAAGCGGCGTAGATAAGGACCATATCGCCGTTTGGGTGGGCCCTGGGCATATCCAAGCCTTTACGCAAGGTATCCCCAACTGTATGGTCATCGACTCCTACAACGACGGGTTGAAAAGAAAACTTGCCGATGCGTTCAAGAGCAATTTAATCCGTTTTTTCACGGACATCGTCGGCACGGAGATCGGTGCGGCGGCTAAGAACGTTATGGGCATTTTGGCGGGCGTCTTGGACGGCTGTGGCTACGTCTCTTTGAAGGGCGCGTTGATGGCGCGTGGCGCGGGTGAGGTGGCACGCCTTATCAAAGCCCTCGGCGGCAACGAGCGTTCGGCGTATGGGCTTGCGCACTTGGGCGATTACGAGGCGACGTTGTTCAGCCCTTATTCCCACAATCGTTCCTACGGCGAGATGCTCGTCAAAGGGGATAAGTTCCAAAAACTTGCCGAAGGCGTACCTACGGCGGCGGCGATGAAAAAACTCGGCGAAAAGTACGGCGTTGATTTGCCTTTGACCAACGCGGTTTACGAACTGTGTCAGGCGGATTGCGACCAGAACAAGTGCAACGAAATTTTGGATAGACTTTTTTCCCGTGAAACAAAGTACGAATTTTAATAAGAGGATAAAAATTAGCGCCCCGATATAATCGGGGCGTTTTTCGTGCATAAAAAAGAGAAATCGGCGCAAAGTATAGATATGAGACGTATCAAGACGGACAATCGTCTGCAAAGCAAGGACGAAAAAGAGACGTGTTTTCCTTTGCCGACGCAAAAAGGGCAAAGACAATGACGGGCAAAGATAGGGAAAATACCAACCAAAATTATATCGACTACGTGCACTCGTTCGCGCCGCCGACGAAACATTTTAAGAACTGTCTTCGCGCCTTTTTAGTGGGCGGACTTATTTGTTGCGTGGGGCAGTTTATCCGCTATATGCTGGAGACCTTTTTAGGAATGAGCGGGGACGAACTGGCGGGTATGACCAGCGTCGTGCTTATCTTTTTAGGCACCCTCTTGACGGGGCTGGGCGTCTACGATAGGATAGGGCGGAACGCAGGCGCAGGCTCTATCGTGCCGATTACGGGCTTTGCCAACAGCGTCTGTTCGCCGTCTATCGAGTTCAAGACGGAGGGATATATCTACGGCATGGCGGCAAAGATGTTCGTCGTCTCAGGCCCCATCATTGTCTACGGCGTTTTAGCGGGCACGCTGGTAGGGATTTTATATTTATTT
>JAFVXN010000055.1 GCA_017501125.1 Clostridia bacterium | reverse complement strand
GTAGCCAGCCTCGACGAGCGTCTCAAAACCAGCCTGCATAAGCGCGCAAACACCACCGCAAAGGACGGCTTGTTCGCCAAAGAGGTCGGTCTCCGTCTCCGTGCGGAAGGTCGTCTCCAAAACGCCCGCTCTTGCGCCACCGATACCGAGCGCGTATGCAAGACCGATTTCCAAAGCGTCGCCAGTCGCGTCTTGTTCTACCGCGATCAAGCAAGGTACGCCTTTGCCAACCTGATATTCGCTACGAACGGTGTGGCCAGGGCCCTTGGGTGCGACCATGATAACGTTGACGTTCTTCGGGGGTTTGATGCAACCGAAGTGAATATTGAAACCGTGTGCGAAAGCCAAGGTTTTGCCTTCCGTGAGGTTGGGTTCGATGGATTCCTTGTAAAGTTTTGCTTGTTTTTCGTCGTTGATGAGGATCATGATAAGATCCGCCGCTTTTGCCGCGTCGAAAGCGGTCATAACTTTAAGACCTTGCTTTTCAGCCTTCGCCCAGCTCTTACTACCTTCGTAGAGACCTACGACAACGTTAACGCCCGATTCCTTAAGGTTGAGCGCGTGCGCGTGCCCTTGGCTACCGTAGCCGATGATAGCAACCGTTTTGCCTGCGAGTTTGTTCAAGTCACAATCTTGTTGATAGTAGATGTTTGCCATAATAATTTATCCTTTCCTTTTTATATTTTTTTCAATTTGATTTTTTGATTATGCCCGTTATTTGGTGAGGAGGGTTTCGCTGCCTCTTTCAAGTGCCGTGATACCCGTGCGACACATCTCGAGGATACCGTAAGGTTTCATAATGTTGACGAAGGCGTCGATTTTGGTCGGGTCGCCCGTCACCTCGATGCACAGTTCGTTGAAGGTGTAGTCGATAACCTTAGCACGGAATACGTCCACCGCCGAGAGGACGTCGCTACGGGTTTCTTTATCGTTCTTCACCTTAATCAGCATCAACTCACGCTTGATGGTCGTCGCTTCGTCGAGCACCTCGACCTTCTTGACGTTGTGTTGCTTTTTCAGTTGGTTGACGAGTTGTTCTCTCGCGTACCCGTCCCCACTCATACAAATGGTGATACGGGAGTATTCGGGAGATTCCGTCTCGCCTACCGTGAGGGCGTCGATGTTGAAGGCACGACGGGTGAACATACTGGTCACTCTCGTCAAGACGCCGTATTTGTTTTCTACATACACTGCGATTACGAATTTGTTCATCTTTTCCACCTCACTTTTCTACGCTGACGATGATGTCGTCGATAGCACCACCAGGGGGCAACATAGGAAGGACGAATTCGTCTTTGTCGATGCGTGCCTCGATGAGAACGGGACGTCCCAGCGTCTTCGCTTCCTCGAACGCCGCCGCAAATTCCTCTTCCGTCGTCGCAAGCATACCCTTCGCGCCGAACGCTTCCGCGAGTTTTACGAAATCCGTCTGGCGGGAAAGTATGGTCTGGGAATAACGCTTACCGAAGAACAAAGTCTGCCATTGTCTTACCATACCGAGCACGCCGTTGTTCATAAGCACGATTACGACGGGGATATTGTAGGAGACCATGGTGGCAAGTTCGTTGAGGTTCATACCGAAACTGCCGTCGCCCGTAATCAAGACTACGGGGTCGCCCGTCGCCACGTACGAGCCCATCGCCGCGCCCATACCGAAACCCATCGTGCCAAGACCGCCGCTGGATACGATACGACGGGGTGCGTCGAATTTTGCATATTGCGCCGTCCACATCTGGTGCTGACCAACGTCGGTAGCAAAGATAGTACGAGGCAATTTTTTCTCGTTGATGATATCGATAATCTTTTTGGGGGTGAGCACGTCGCCCTGTTTTTCAGCGATTGCCTTTTCCGCCGCCTCTTCCTCTGCCTTGAGTTGTCTAACTCTTGCCAGCCAGTCGGGTTTTTCGCTCTTGTCGCAAGCCGCCGCAATTCTCTCAAAGGAGTCTTTTACGTCGCCGACGAGCCCAACTGCTACTTTGACGTTCTTGTTGATTTCCGAGAAGTCGGGGTCAAGTTGGATAATCTTGCTCTTGGCCGCAAATTTGGACATGTTGCCCGTCGCTCTGTCGGAGAAACGTACGCCCACCGCCAAGATGAGGTCTGCTTCGTTCTGCGACATGGAGGACGCGTAATGCCCGTGCATACCTTCCATACCGAGGAAGAATTCGTCTTCGGGGATTGCGGACAAGCCCATGAACGAACAGCCGATACAAGCGTCGATTTTCTTTGCAAAATCCAACACTTGCTGACCCATTGCGAGCCCTGCCGCACCACCGCCTACGTAGATGTAAGGTTTTTTCGCCTCGTTGATGAGTTTGACCGCCTCTTGAATCTTCGCCTCGGCAACTTTAGGAAGTTCCGCCTTTTCCACGACGGGTTTTGCCACGTATTCCGCTTTCGCTACTTGCACGTTCTTGGGGACGTCGATAAGTACGGGGCCAGGTCTGCCCGATTTCGCAATCGTGAACGCCTCGCGGATGATGTCGGCGAGTTCGTTGACGTCGTTGACGAAATAGTTATGTTTGGTGATGGGAAGGGTCACGCCCGTGATGTCGATTTCTTGGAAAGCGTCCTTACCGATCAGCGAACAGGGTACGTTGCCCGTGATCGCTACCATAGGGATACTGTCGAGCATCGCCGTTGCGATACCCGTGACGAGGTTGGTCGCACCAGGGCCGCTGGTCGCGATACATACGCCGACCTTGCCCGTCGCACGGGAATACCCGTCTGCCGCGTGAGACGCGCCCTGTTCGTGCGCGGTCAAAATGTGGTTGATTTGATCCTTGTACTTATACAAGGAGTCGTAAATATTGATAACTTGTCCGCCAGGATAACCGAATACGTCGGTGACACCCTGCTCGATTAACGTCTGGATAATAATATCAGACCCTGTCAATTGCATATCGTTATGCCTCCTCTCTCATTTTTACGTTGATTGCCGACGCCAACGCGTTGACGGACGCCTGCATAATATCGCAGTGGATACCTGCGCCCCAGTACGCCTTACCGTCTATCGACACGCACACATAGGATACCGCCTGCGCGTCCGACTTGTCGCCGATGGCGTGTTGGGTATAACTTTCCAACTTGAAGGTGCTGCCGTCCACGTGACTCAGCGCCGCGCGCACCTCCTCGCAAACACAGTCGAATCGACCGTTCCCCTTGGAAAGCACTGCCATTTGTTGCCCTTTGTATTCGACGCCCACTTTCTCTTGGACGCCCCCCTCTTTGCCCTCGCCTGCGACGAGGAAAATCTTATCGTCGAAGGAGGTGTTGAGCACCTTCATCCCCCCTTCCACGTTGACGAAATCTCTCATAAAGATATCGTACACTTCCTTGGGGGCAAGTTCCTTATGCGCGTGGTCGGAGATACTCTTGACGTGATAGCCGAACATCTCGCGCATCTTGGCGGGCAAATTGAGTTTGTACTGCGTCTCGAGGATATACCCGATACCCCCTTTGCCGCTCTGGGAATTTATGCGGATAACGTCCGCCTCGTACTCCCTGCCTATATCGCCTGGGTCGAGTGGCAAGTACGGCACCGTCCACGTGGACAAATGTCCGTCTTCCCTGTATTTCATTCCCTTTGCAATCGCGTCTTGGTGGGACCCTGAGAACGCCGCAAAGACGAGTTGACCGCTGTACGGCTGTCTTTCGTAGACGCGCATACGGGTGACCTTCTCGTAGGTTTTGATAATCTCGGGCAGGTTGGAAAAATCCAACTGCGGGTCAATCCCTTGCGAATACATATTCAGCGCCAAGGTCACGATGTCGACGTTGCCCGTACGCTCGCCGTTGCCGAACAGCGTACCCTCTATCCTGTCGCCGCCTGCAAGCAACCCCATTTCGCTGTCCGCAATCGCACAGCCTCTGTCGTTGTGGGGGTGCAAGGAGACGATGACGTTCTCTCTATAATGCAAATTCTTGCACATATATTCTACTTGGTTGGCGTAGACGTGGGGCATGGAATGCTCTACCGTGACGGGCAAGTTAATAATTGCCTTGTCGTCCGCCGTCGGCTTCCACACGTCGAGCACGGCGTTGCAAACCTCCGCCGCAAAATCGGGCTCCGTGCCCGTGAAACTCTCGGGAGAATACTCGAAAGTGATCTTCCCTTCCGCCGCGTCCTTGTACTTTTGGCAAAGTTTCGCCCCTGCGACGGCAATCTCCAAAATTTCCTTCTTTTCCTTTTTGAAGACCTGCGTCCGTTGCGCGTACGAGGTGGAATTATAGACGTGCACGACCGCTTTCTTCGCGCCTTTGAGCGCCTCGAAAGTCTTGGCGATGATATGTTCTCTCGCCTGCGTCAGCACTTGAATCGTGACGTCGTCGGGGATAAGCCCGTCTTCGATGAGTTTTCGGCAGAATTCGTACTCCGTTTCGCTCGCCGCGGGGAAACCGATCTCGATTTCCTTAAAGCCGACCTTGCAGAGCAACTTGAAGAACTCCAACTTCTCTTCCAAACTCATGGGGATAATCAGCGCTTGGTTGCCGTCGCGAAGGTCAACGCTACACCAAATCGGCGGTTTTTCCAAGGTATCTTTCTTCATCCAGTCCATCGTCACGCCGTCAGGCAAATAATATTGTTTGACGTACTTTTTCGTGTTTTTCATATCCTACAATTTTCCTTTTTTACGCATTTTTGCAAAAGAGCGATAGGTTTTGGTCGCAAAGCAAAATAAAATCGTCCCTTTTTCGCAGGCAAAGCCCACTTAAAAGAGACGAAGAAATTCTCCGCGGTACCACTCCGTTTGACGCGATGACGCGCCCGCTCGTGTCCCTTAAGGACTTCTCTATGACGGGAGAAACCCGACCGAATCTAATAAGCAACCGTCGTTGCCGTTCTCTCGGTGGCTCTGGGATGAGCAGGTCTACGCGTCCTATCGGCTCGCACCTTCCGCCGACTCTCTGGATAGCCACGCCTTGCAGACTTTTGTCCCTTCGTTGCCTTTATGAAAATATTTTATAATATTTTATCCTATTTTTATGCCGTTGTCAAACCTTTTCAAGCCGACTTTTGCACATTTTTATGGGTTTTCGCCGTTTTTTAATAAAAAACGATTACAATTTATACACCCAGCCGAATTCGTCTTCCACCTTGCCCCACTGGATACCCGTCAAGATATCGTAGAGTTTTTGGGTGGTTTCGCCGATTTTGCCACCGCCGACCACGTACTCCTCGTCGGCGTAGGCGAGTTTACCGATGGGGGATACGACCGCCGCCGTACCGCAGCCCCACGCCTCTTCCAGCCTGCCTTCTTTGAGTGCCGTGACGAGTTCGTCCACCGACAATTTTCTCTCCTCGACCTTCTCGCCGAGTTTTTTGAGCACTTCGATACAACTCTTTCTCGTGATACCGGGCAAAATGGAGCCAGAGGAAAGTTCGGGGGTGACGACCACGCCGTCAATCTTGAACATAACGTTCATCGCGCCCACTTCTTCGATGTACTTTCTTTCCACGCCGTCCAGCCAAAGCACCTGCGAGTAGCCCTTCTTTGCCGCCCTCTCGCCAGCACGCGTACTTGCCGCGTAGTTGCCGCCGCATTTTGCATAGCCCGTACCGCCGCGCACCGTACGCACGTCCTCGTCCTCGATCATAATCTTGACGGGGTTTATGCCTTCGGCATAATAACTGCCGCTGGGGGAGGCGATAATCATAAATACCGCGCTGTGCACCGCGTGCACGCCGAGCGCCTCGTCGTTGCCGAACATATAAGGGCGCAGATACAGCGAAGTCCCAAAGGACTTAGGCACCCACTTCTCTTCCATTTTCACGAAGGTTGTCAGCGCCTCGAGCGCGAACTCCTCGTCCAAGAGGGGCAGGCTCATACGCTCCGCACTGCGGTTCATACGCTTGATATTCTCCATCGGGCGGAAGAGTTGCACGCCGCCGTCCTCTCTGCGGTACGCCTTCAAGCCCTCGAAAATCTCCGCGCCGTAGTGCAATACGGTGGATGCAGGGTGCAAAGAAATATTGCCGAAAGGTACGATTCTGGCGTCGTGCCAGCCCTGCCCTTCGTCGTACTCCATCACGAACATGTGGTCGGTGAAAACTTTACCGAACCCGAGTTTGTCCTCCGCAGGCATTACGCCAGGGTTTTGCGTTTTTACGATTTTGATGTCCATATTATTCGCCTCTTTTTTAGGTATTTGGCGCAAAGGACATTGCTTTTGCGTCTACCTTTATATCATATCACACCCCATTTTTTAAGTCAACGCTTTTTCCCTTTTTCTGCGCTTTTTTTATAAAAAAGTGTGTGGGCAATTCACGACAAGAAAAACGGCAATACAAAAAGACGGCGTAAAAACCGTCTTTTTTGTTGTTGATTAAATTTAGTTGCCTGTGTATCCCCACACGACGGGACGGTAAGAAGAGTTCCAATCGCTAGACCAACCACTCGGCTTGCTCTCCGCCTCGCAGTATATCGTCAAACTATCGCACCAAGAGAACGCCCAATCGCCGATCCTCGTCACGCTGTCGGGAATAATGATACTCTTCAACCTATCGCAATCATAGAACGCGCTATAGCCGATACTCGTCACACTGTCGCCGATAGTCACACTTGTCAAATTATCGCAATAAGCGAACGCATAAGAGCAAATACTCGTCACACTGTAGGG
>JAFVXN010000054.1 GCA_017501125.1 Clostridia bacterium | reverse complement strand
AGGCGAACAAAACGGCGGCATCCTCCAGATTGTAACGGGCGCGACGAATATTTTCGAAGGCATGAAGACCCCTTGCGCGCTGGACGGCTCAACCGTGGTAGAGAGTGACGAAAGGGCGCTCGAAAAGAACCCTTCGGGCATCAAAAAGATTAAAAAGGGCAATTGCGCGGGGTAGAATCCTGCGGTATGCTTTGTTCGGGTGAAGAACTCGGCATCAACGACGACTATTACGACGGAGCGGAGGAATACGGCTTGCTGATGCTCGCCGACGACGTGCCCGTAGGGGAAGATATCAAAAAAGTGGTGGGTTTGGACGATTATATCTTCGATATCTCCATCACGGCGAACCGTCCCGACTGTCAGAGCGTTTTAGGGATAGCCAGAGAGGTGGCGGCGGTCTTGAAAAAGCCGTTGAAGATGCCTGCGACGGACAGCATCCAGAAGACGACGTCGGCAGAGCCTATCACGGTAGAGGTGCAGGCGCAAGACCTTTGCCCTAGATATATGGGGCACTTCGTGCAGAACGTAAAGGCGGTCAAGACGCCTGACTGGATGAGAAGAAGGCTCGCCGTATGCGGGATCCGTTCCATCTCGCCCATCGTCGATATCACCAACTTCGTACTTTTAGAGATAGGTCAGCCTATGCACGCCTTTGACGCGGATAAGTTGGCAGGTCGCAAGATCGTCGTCCGTAGGGCGACGGAGGGCGAAAAAATCACGACCCTCGACGAAAAGGAGTTCACGCTCAGTAGCGACAACCTCGTCATCTGCGACGCGGAAAAACCCGTCGCCCTTGCCGGCGTTATGGGTGGCGCGGACAGCGGAATTAGCGATACGACGAAGAACGTCTATTTCGAATCGGCAAAATTCGCCCGCGACAGCGTGCGCAAAACCTCGCGTGCGCTGGGGCAAATCTCCGACTCCTCCTTGCGTTTTGAAAAGGGGGTAGACGCATACTCCAACTCGCTCGGGCTCGCGCGTGCGTTGCACCTGATTGACGAACTCGGCTGTGGCGAGGTGACGTGCGTCAGCGCGGACGAATGCGCTATCAGTTTAGAGAATAGGGTAATGACGGTCAGCGTGGAAAAAATCAACGCCTTGCTCGGCATCAAAGTCCCCGACGAGGTGATTGTCGACGTGTTAGACAGGCTTTGCTTTAAGCCCGTTTTGGAAGGGGATAACTTGACGGTGGAGGTGCCTGCGTATCGTGACGATATCGACGGCTACCCCGATATTGCGGAAGAGGTTATCCGTATGTACGGATACGACAATCTCGTCCCCACCTTCTTGGAAAAGGCTAGCGTGACGGGCGGCGGTCTCGACGAAATGCAAAAGAAAGAGATGCACGTCAAGACTCGTCTTGCTACGCAAGGGTATTTGGAGGCGTACAATTATTCCTTCTATTCCCCCAAGGATTTTGATTTGATGAAACTCCCCGAAGACGCGCAGGAGCGCAACGCCGTCCGCATTCTCAATCCTATCAGTGAAGAATTGTCCGTGATGCGTACCTTCCTTTCTCCTTCGATGCTTGCCAACGCGGTAAGGAATATCCGCCGTGGCAACGACGAGGGTAGGGAATTCGAGGTCGCCAACGTCTATATTCCCCAAGGTGACGATCAGCCCTTGGAAAAGAAACGCTTGGCACTCGGCGTATGGGGCGCAAAATGCGACTTCTTCGATATGAAAGGGGCGGTGGAGACGCTTGCCGACACCTTCCACTTGACTTTCTCCTACGAGCGCGCGGATAAGCCTTTCTTGCATCCCGGCGTCTCGGCGAACGTGATGATGGGCAAACAAGTCGTGGGCTATTTTGGCGAACTTGACCCCGCGATTGCAGGCGGACTCGGGTTGGATAAGAAGGTGTATTTGGGCGAACTTGATTTAGAGATATTGCTCCAAAAAGGCGACGACGTCATCGCGTACACCAACCTGCCTAAGTTTGCCGATATGCAGCGTGACCTTGCGCTCCTCGTCGACGAAAAATATACGTGCGCGGAGGTGGAAGAGGTGCTTAACCACAGTTGCAAGTACGTGACGAAGGTAAAGATGTTCGACTTATACCGTGGTAAGAATCTTCCCGAAGGGAAGAAGAGCATGGCGTTCACGCTCACTTTCTCCGTTCCCAACACGGCGGGAAAGGGATTTAGCGCGGAAGATTTGGACGGCTTCGTCAAGAAAATTTTGAACAACTTGAAGTTCAAACTCGGGGTCGAACTTCGATAAGGAATTACTATGGCAAAAAAGCAACCGAAAACGGAAAAACTGGGTTTCGTTAACGTCGATAAGCCGTCGGGGGTACTCTCGTCGGCTGTCGTCAACAAACTCAAGTGGCTGACGGGTATCCCGTGTGGGCATATGGGCACGTTAGACCCTTTGGCTAGCGGTGTGTTGCCCGTCGGGATAGGGAACGCCACTAGGCTTTTCGATTATTTTTTGCAGAAACAAAAAAAATATATTGCACGTTTTGAGTTCGGCGTGACGTCGGATACGTTGGACAGCACGGGCGCACTTGTATACGGTGGCAGAGTGCCGACGGCAACAGAAATCGAGGAAGTTATTCCCACGCTCACGGGTGAGATTATGCAGATTCCGCCCAAGTACAGCGCCAAAAGCGTCGGCGGACAACGTGGCTACGATCTGGCTCGCGCAGGGGTGGATTTTCAATTATCCCCCAAGCAGGTACGCATCGAAAGTATCCGTTTGCTGGGGACAGGTACGGACAACGCCTTTGATTTTGAGATAGTTTGCGGCGGAGGCACTTATATCCGTTCGATTGCAAGGGATATGGGCGAGGCGCTGGGCACGCAGGCACTGATGAGTGCGTTAAGGCGCACGCAGAGTGGCGTTTTTACGATAGAAAAGGCGGTGCCTTTCGACGAGATTGTCGCCCACGAAGGGGATATACGTTGGCTGGAAGAAAGAATTATTCCCACGGACGAGGTGTTGCCTTTTGAACCCCTTATCCTGACGGCAAAAAACAAGGACAAGATTTTCGACGGCGTGTCGATTGCAACGGACGCGGCGGACGGAATCTATAAGTATTACCGTGACGACGGCGCTTTTTACGGGCTGGCGACGGTGAAAGACGGCAAGGCAAAATTGACGACGAAATTATGTTAGAAATTGTGGCGTTTTACGACAATTTAGATTTTCGCGGCTGTGCGTTGGTGCTGGGCGGATTCGACGGGGTGCATATCGGTCATCGCCGTTTGTTCGCGCGGGCAAAATTGCAAGGCGTGCCGGTGGGCGTGATGACCATCGTCGGGGCAAAAGGCGAGGCGCTGTTTACGTTGGACGAAAGGTTGTCTATCTTTCGCGAGGCGGGCGCGGATTTCGTCGTGCCCTTCCAGTTCGCAGATATTTGTGAAAAGAGTGCGGAGGATTTTTTGCGCGAGTTGGAGGATTCGTTCTCGCCCGCGTATTACGTCTGTGGCTCCGATTTCCGCTTCGGGAAAGGTGCAAAGGGCGACGCCGACACGATAGCAAAGGTGAGTAGCGTCCCCGTCATCAAAGAAAATTTGGTGGCACACGGCGGCGAAAAGGT